>SBBA01000103.1 GCA_005239925.1 Candidatus Troglogloeales bacterium
AGCCCTCCCGTTGGTCGGTCTGGGCAAGATAGAGTCGTACACATTATCTATACAAAAAACGTAGATGTCACCAACAAAGAGTCTAATCCGCCAACGGGCGGAAGCGAGCGGAGACCTCCCGTTGGTCGGTCTGGGCAAGATAGAGTCGTACACATTATCTATACAAAAAACGTAGATGTCACCAACAAAGAGTCTAATATCATCTATTTCCCCTCCTCAGATGAGGAGGGGAGTAAAATAGTCTTATGGAAAAAGTAGAGCCAACACAAACCTCCGCCACGGAGCGGATGAGGCTTTTGGGGTTGATTTGATTGGCCGGCGAGATCATTGCGCCTTACTGGCCCATGCGCACCTTTGTTCATTATACACGATGCGGATTTCCTGGGACTTGCCGATCATTGGGCTGGCCTGGCTGTTGGGAACCGGGTTCTTTCTCGGCCTGATGCAGCGGATTCTTTTCGGCCCGCGTTGTGCTGAAATCCGTTACAGGGATTTGTCTCACGGCGAGAGGACGTTGTTGGTGGGTGTGTTGTTGCTCCTGCTGGTGATGGGGGTTGCCCCTTTAGGGGCGTTTGGTCAGTGAATCGTCTTCTATTTCAACATAAATGATGTTGCCTGATAACCCTTTGGAGTTTATACGAAGATGTATTCGCGAAAAGAGGATACAATGGACGTATCATGTAAATATGCGTATGACAGGCCGGTTTATTCCTCGTGAGGCCATCATAGGGTCCGTAAATAGTTATGAGATTATTGAGGAGAATCCAAAGGATAAATATTTGCCAAGTTACCTGGTTTATGCAATGTATAATAATAGGGCCATACACATATTATTTGCCACGGATATCCAGGGAGACAATATCAGAGTTGTAACATCATACTATCCCCATCAGGGGGATTGGGAAGCAGATTCAAAGACGATGAGAAAATAGATATGAACTGTCAGACATGCGGTATGAATATGAAAGCCATTGTTACCGATCTGCCTTTTAAAAGAAGTGAGACGACAATCGTGATTTTTAAAGGGTTGCCCGTTTTACAGTGCGAAAACTGCAGCGAATACCTGCTCGATGACTTCGTATTAAAGCGTGTAGAAGAGTTATTAGAGAGGGTCAGCACATCTGCAGAGTTAGAAATTCTCAGGTACGCCGCATAAATTAACCATGATGATCCTATGGAAAAAGTAGAACAAACACAATCCTCCGCCACGGAACGAATGCGGCTTTTGGGGTTGATCCGATTAGCCAGCGAGATCATTGCGCCTTATTGGCCCATGCGTACCTTTGTTCATCATAATCCCCTGCATGGCCTGGAACGGCTCCATTTCGACGAAGCCGTCCGATTGGGGGAATGGTTCCTGGGCGGAAAGGGGTACCTTGCCGGCTCGATGTATCGCCAATATTTTCGTTCCGGCAGAATCCTCCCGGCGCATCTGGATGCTGCCCTTCGTCCTTTGGCACAGAACAAGTCCGTATCCGTGTGGGACAACCCCATCAGCCATTTTGATACGCTGCGTGCCTGTTTGATCCATGGCATGGGAGGCGCGCTGGATCTGGATAAAATAGTCATAGAGGCCCCCACGAATGACGCATCGGATTGGTCATTGATAGAGGGATTGGCCGATCACCTGGCCCCGGCGCTCAAACGACAGGGACTACGCGAGCAAATGCGGGCCATTGCCGATGAGGAACAGGCGGACATGGTGCGCTGTCGAACCCTCTCGGCGTCACTTGACCGTATTTTGGGTACCCATATTACCGAACAGATCAACGACGAATTGATCAAATGGCTGGCTGCGTTTTTAGACGAGGGACAGGCGCCGTGGCCCATGCCGAATCGGGAAAACGGGTTTTATCTCGCGTGGAAGGCGCTCGTCTCACTCGAGAAATCTCACTTAGGTATTTCGGACAGTCGGCAGAAATTGGCCGATCTTCCCGTGGTGCCGCAAGAGGCGATCATGATGAGCCTCAACGCCCTGGGCGTTCCTCGTGACAATTGGCAGGACTATCTCACGCTTCACCTGACCGCTTTGCCAGGCTGGAGCAGGTTAATCAAGTGGCGGGCCTATCAGGTGGATTACGATTGGCAGGAGCGGTATCCCGTCGACCTCTCCCAGTATCTTGCCGTTCGGCTTTGGTATGAACGGGAGCTGGTGGAGCGACACAGCCAGGAGGCCTTGGGGCTGCCCGGTAATCTTGACGCCCTTTCAAATGACATCCGTTCCTATCCGGAGATGTACGCGCTTCGTCGAAAGCAGGTAGCACGTATCCTTCCCGCATCTCTCTCAGAACGGGTTGACTTGCTCTGTCATTCTAGTCCCGACGAGAAGCATCCGAAAGAAGCGTGGAAGACCTTGGCCGATCAGTTTGTGACGCAATATGGGCATACTTATGATCGCGCCTTTCGAGAGACCATGGCCACTCGACTGATACGCTTGGCCCAGTCTTTAAAGATCGATCCGGCCGGGCTTTTAGAAACCGATCCGACCCATCTCACAACTCTGCTGGATTGGATAGACGCCTTTGGGGAGTCGGAACAAGGCCCGGTCTGGTTGATGGCCCTGGAGGACAGTTACCGCGCGTCGCTGCTTTCTAGCCTCATGCCTAACTTCTCCGCCAAGGGGAGGTTAGGTGGGGATGGGTTTACCGATACCGAAGGCTCCCCTGCCATTCGACCTCAGGCGCAAGCGGTGTTTTGTATTGATGTTCGGTCGGAGCCGTTTCGACGACATTTGGAAGCGGTGGGGGATTATGAGACGTTTGGCTTCGCCGGGTTTTTCTCGGCCTTTATACGTTACCGTGCCTGGGGAGATCATCACGACACCGACCGGTTTCCGGTCATTATGAAATCCAAGAACGAGGTGCGTGAAATTCCCCGAACTTATCAAAACGATCGGCTGCCTCGCCACCACGCCGGAACCTGGCTGCTCCGTATGTTGCACACCCTGTTTCACGACTTAAAAGAAAACGTCGTGACCCCCTATGTGATGGTAGAAATGATCGGCTGGTTTTACGCCCTCCCAATGATTGGCAAGACAGTGGCCTCAGGATGGTATCAAACGATGGCCGAAAAAATACGACGCCTTTGCGCCCCGCCCATTGCCACCTCGCTCACGATCAATAAACTCTCCAGGGAGGACGTCGAGGCAATGCTGGCCGCAGAGCAACGCGCCCTGATTCGCGCGGCCTTAAAGCAACATTTTGCCGATCAGGAACGGCACATCACACCCAACCAATTAGAGCAGCTACGTCTTGTAGCCCTGGATGGGGCCTCTTTACAACCTATCCCCCCTTCCCCTTCCACTGAAGAGGGACAGTCCCTTCATGGGGAGAACAGACCCCAGCCATTGCATGGCTCGCAGCCATTGCATGGCTCGCAGCCATCGCATGGCTCGCAGCCATCGCATCGTTTTCAAATTTTGGAAGGTATCCTTTCTGCCGAAGAAGAGGCCGCCTTTATCGAATTGCTGCAGCGGCATTACCGGATCAACCACCAGGAAACCTTTGCACGCAAGGAGCGCATCACGCGAACTGGCTTTACGTTGGAGGAACAGGTGTACACGGTGGAGACGGCGCTCCGATTGATGGGGCTAAAAAACTTCGCGCGACTGGTTCTCTTCTGCGGCCATGGAAGTTATGTGCTGAATAATCCCTACGAGTCGGCTCTAGACTGCGGCGCCTGCGGCGGCAATTCCGGCCTTCCGAACGCGCGGGTATTGGCCGCGATGGCCAACCTGCCCAAGGTCAGGGAGGGACTGGCCAAGAACGGCATTGATATTCCTTTCGACACGTATTTCATCGCGGGAGAACACGATACGGCCACCGATGAGGTTATTCTGGTTGATTTGGAAGACCTTCCCCCGATGCATCGCAAGGACATTGATCGTCTAATGGACGCCCTAAAAGAGGCGGGCCTTCGCACCAATCAGGAGCGGCTTCTCCGATTGACACAGACAAAATCTAAATCCCTGGAGCAGGCCGGGCGTGAGGTGCGTCGCTTAAGCGGCAACTGGAGCCAGGTTCGACCCGAATGGGGTATTTCGAGCAACGCGGCCTTTATTATCGGCAGCCGCGCCCTCACACAAGGCGTCTCGCTTTCGGGGAGGGTCTTTCTGCATTCATATGATTATCAGGAAGACGCTACCGGCCAGTTATTGGAAATCATCATGACCGGGCCACAGGTGGTGACCCAGTGGATTAACATGGAGCATTATTTTTCAACGGTGGATAATGCCGTCTATGGCAGTGGGAGCAAGATTTATCATAATGTCGTGGGCCGCCTGGGGGTGATGTCCGGCCCTCAGAGTGACCTGCGTATTGGGCTTTCGGTAGAGACGGTGATGAACGGGCCACTGCTGTATCATGAGCCGATGCGGCTGTTGGTAGTCATTCACGCCCCGCGGGAGCGGATCGCGAAGATCATTCTGCGCCATCAGGTCTTACAACATTATTACGACAACGAGTGGGTCCGTCTTGTAGCGGCCGATCCCGACGAAAACAAGTTTTATCTTTATCTCCCCCGGCAGGGATGGAGGCCTTGCGAAATGTCTTCCTTGGATAAGAAAGATGGATATGACGAAAAAGTTGGTGAAAAATGATGTGAGTGCCTCGAGGAGGCCATCCTGACGGTGCGTGGACAGAAAGTGATTTTGGATGCCACCCTCGCGATGATCTTGCGATGATCTGTGGTGTCCCTACAAAGCGACTCAATGAGCAGGTTCGGCGCAATGCAAAAAGATTTCCCGAAGACTTTGTGTTTCGGTTTACAGAACAGGAGGTTGCAAATTACGATTTCAAATTATTTCCGGCCTTTTAAAATCCTGATCTGGTTTTATGCATAAATTTCATCGGCCATCCTCCAAATGACCCAACGGGTAAGAATGACTTCTTCGATCAAAATAGCTCTGTAAAGAATTTTCATCATATTTCGCAGCGTCTATCGCGTAACCTAAAGCAGAGCAGCTCACTTGGAGAGGCCTCATGGTTAGATGATATTACAGAGGCCTGATTTGACAATGCCGGTAATAATACCTAAAATCACAACTGTTTCGGGTTGTCTTTAATCAACCTCCAAAGAGGGATTTAGTTTAGTGAAAAAACGTTTCTTTGACATCTGTCTTTCCTTTCTGGGGTTGATTGTCTTGGCTCCGCTCTTCATCACCATTGCCGCCTGTATCAAATGGAAGACCCGTTCTGTTTTCCAAGCAGAAAAGGTGTTTGGCAAAGGGTTTGTACTTTTTTCTCTCTACCGTTTCAACACGACGTTCAACCCGCAAACGGCAGAGGGGATTGATATCGTTGACGGGAAAATGGCCTTCCTGGAAAAGAGGCTGCGGAATCTGCATATGGAAAGGCTACCCCAACTCATCAACGTATTAAAAGGGGAGATGAGCTTGATCGGCCCTCGTCCGGAGCAACCCTCTGATGTCACTCTGTTTCAGAAGGATTTCGAAACGATCTTACAAATGCGCCCCGGGATCATGGACTTGGCATCCATTACGTTAAAAAACCCGTCGGCCGGCCCAACGACAGAAACAGAGCAAGATAACAATCCTTCGCCGCCGCTTCCACAAAGAATCAAGTTGGCAAAGGAGTATGTTTCCCATCATACCCTTTCGTTGGATATCAAGATTTTTATCGCATCGATCGTTAAATTTTTACTTTCTTTGCCTTTTCCATTTCATAAAGAACGGCAAGGAAGAAGGCCGTCCGTACAGGAGGTCTTGACTAAATATCGCGCACGAACTGTTTTTTGCCTCCATACCCTCGCTATTGCCACATCCAGTTATCTTGCCTTTCTTCTTCGCTTTGACGGGAATATCCCTGCCACAACCGTCCATACCTTTATAACGACCTTACCGCTTCTTATTCTGTTTCGATTGACGGCGATTCATCTGTTGGGATTGCATATCAATCTGTGGCGGTATGTTAGTATTATGGATATTGTTCAGGTCGCGGTGGCCACCGGGGTCAGTTCCGGTCTGTTTTGGACGACACTAAAGGTGCTCAACACGACGGGGTATCCTGAATCCGTTTTGATTTTTGACGGGGTTCTTTTTGCCGCGATTCTGGCAACGCTCCGGTGCACGAAAAACATTTATAAAAGTGTAACCCATGTGACCACGGGGGCCCGCAAGGTACTCATTATCGGCGCAGGAAACGCGGGGGCCATGATTGCACGCGACCTGCTACAAAACCCTTCTTACAATCGCCAACCGGTCGCTTTTATTGATGACGACCCGCATAAACAAAATGTAAAGATTCATGGTATCCCTGTTATTGGAACCAGCGGCACATTACATGCCGCGGTGAAAGAGGCGCGCCCGGAAGAGATTATTATTGCCATTCCTTCGGCCACCCCCCTTCAAATAAAACCGATCTTAAACCAGTGTAGACTTCTGGGGCTTCCCATCAAGATGGTTCCTGATCTTCCAGCCTTACTAAGTGGCAAGGCCTCTATATCCGAGCTACGTGCCCTGGATATCGAAGAATTAATTGGCCGACCTGAAATCACCATTGAAAAAGAGGCTGTCGCAGAAAAGGTGCGGGGGAAAAGGATTCTGGTGACCGGCGCGGGCGGGTCCATTGGCAGTGAACTCTGCCGGCAAATTGCCGCTTTTGAACCGGAGTCTCTCATCCTCTATGAACAAAACGAAAATAATCTTCACCATGTGTTATTGGGCTTAAAGACTCAATTCCCCGCTGTTTTGTCGGTGGGTATTCTGGCTGATATCTTAAATGCAAAAAAAGTGGAGCAGGTTTTTGATCTCCACAAGCCGCAGATGGTTTTTCATGCGGCCGCGTATAAGCATGTTCCGCTCATGGAGGATAATCCTGCCGATGCGGTACGCAACAATATCATCGGTACGGCCAAGATTCTCCTCGCGGCGGTCCGACATAATGCCGAAGAGTTTGTCTTGATTTCAACAGATAAGGCGGTTTACCCCTCCGGTGTGATGGGGGCAACCAAACGGGTGGCCGAAATGGTGGTGCAATATTTTGCCCCGAAGGTAGCAACGCGACTCCTTACGGTTCGCTTTGGCAATGTGCTAGAGAGTAACGGCAGCGTGGTTCCTCTTTTTCGAAATCAAATTAAACGGGGTGGGCCGATTACCATCACTGATCCAGAGGTTAAACGATATTTCATTACCATTCAAGAGGCTGTACAGTTGGTGCTACAAGCGGCTGTGCTTGGAAAAGGGGGAGAGATTTTTGTTTTGGATATGGGAGACCCCTATAAAATTCTGGATCTGGCAAGGACGATGATTATCCTTTCCGGCCTAACACCTGATCTGGATATACCCATTCAGTTTGTCGGCCTTCGACCAGGCGAAAAGCTGGTTGAGGAGCTATTTGAAAAGGGGGAAGAGATAAACACAACAGCGCACTCTAAAATCTCCATTGCCAAGAACGGCAAGGTCGCCTACGATATCCCTCCTTATCTGGATCGACTGGTCGCCGCTATCGAACAGGATGTTCCCCCAAATCAAATACGGGCGCTCTTAAAAGAGGCGCTCCCTACTTGTTCTAATTTATAACCCGTTCATCAATAGACCTCTCGCATAACCTTATAATATTGTCATTCCGGCAATCTTTAAGCCGGAATTCCCC
>SBBA01000079.1 GCA_005239925.1 Candidatus Troglogloeales bacterium
AGAAAGCGCAGGATTGTTGGCTTGCCTGCGTCCATACTCCGATGAGATATCCAAAAGCGTTTCAACATCGCCTCGATCTTTAATCCATTCAAGACGCAATGGGGCTAGGCCTTTTTTAATATCAATGGTAACGTTCGGATCGGTATACGGTCCGGAGGTGTCGTAGACCAAAAGGGGCGGATTTTCGGTTGTCCCCCTGGCGTGGTGCGTGGGGGTGAGGGCAATCTCTCGCATTGCGACACGGATGGGAGAACGCTTTCCCTCAACATACACCTTTGTCGAGGCAGGCAGCGGCTTCGTGGTTAAAATGGTTTGATCAAAATCGGTCGGGACGCCGACTGCGGTCGGGACGCCGACTGCGGTCGGGACGCCGACTGCGGTTTCGGCACTGCCATTTTCGGAGCTCTTCATGGGTATCCTCCTTTGCGTTTGGGCCCAAAAACAAAAAGGCCACATCCATAAATGATAGGATGCGGCCTTTAACGATCGTTCCCTTCGCTGGAATTACCCAGATCAGGTTCAATGGGTTATTTGGGATCGTCTAAAATGACTTCCAAATTCTCAGCCCGCCGGCACCCCTGGTTTATTCAGTATGATATCGCACAGAGTATGTGAATGCAACCTTCCTAAATCATCTTCCTTCGGTAAGAACACCTATTAAAAATTATTTACTTCAACCAATCGGCCCAGATGTTTCCACCCTGGGTCCACACGGCAAGGGCATCGCCAGCAGAATGAATACCCATCTGCGGATCAATCGCGTCTTCCATGCCCAGTTCAATCAGCGCGGCGACTCCCCACCCACCGCCAATACCGGCTATAAATCGGTTGACCCAGATGTTGTCTTGCGAGCCATCATATTGCTGCCAGATAGCAATGGCATTACCAGAAGAATCAACCCCTACCTTGGGATCAGCGGCCTGTCCCGTGCCTGTTTCAATCAATTCAGCCACTCCCCAGCCGCCGCCTAGCCCTACTATAAACCAGTTGGCCCAGATGTTGGTCTGTGTGCCATCAAACTGCTGCCAGACGGCCACAGCGTTACCAGCGGAATCAATGGCCACTTGAGGAACGGTTCCAGTCCCAATCATCTCGGCGGTTCTCCATTCGCCAGGGACGCTTCCTGTGCCAATCTCAAACCGATTAACCCAAACGTTGGTCGCTGTCCCATCATTCTGGTGCCAGACGACAATAGCATTACCCGTAGAATCAATGGCCACCCTGGGATCAGCGGTCTGCCCCGTGTTCATTTCAATGAGCGTTGCCGTTCCCCAGCCACCGCCTGGCCCTGCTATAAACCGATTGGCCGAGATGTTGTCCTCTATATCATCAGATTGCTCCCATACGGCAATGCCATTACCGGTGGAATCAACGGCCACGTGGGGCGTTGTTCCTGACCCTATGATCTCGGCCACACCCCATCCGCCAGGGGCGCTTCTTGTGCCAACTTCAAATCGGTTAACCCAAATGCTTGACTCTGCCCCATTATTCTGGTGCCAGACAACAATGGCGTTACCAGCGGAATCAATCGCGACTTGAGGCTCATAGGCATCCTCCATATCGTCCGTTTCAATCGTTGAAGGGACTCCCCAACCCACACCAGGCACAAACCGATTGGCCCAGATACTGACCTTGGTGCCGGCATACTGTTGCCATACAGCAATGGCATAACCCGCGGCATCAACGACCACTTGAGGATCAGAGGCATCTTCCGTGTCGTCTGTAATCCGCACGGGTATTCCCCAACGGTTGGTCGTTGCATCAAATCGGGCGGCCCAGATGTTGAGCCATGCATTATTGTCAACCTGCTGCCATACAACAACGGCGTTACCGGCAGAATCAACGGCTACCTGGGGGGTATAAGCGAGGTCGGCGCCTGTTTCAATAGGCCCTTGAAATCGGGCTGTTACCTGCTTGTCTGCGTCCATAATCACCACACAGGTTGATGTGCCGGTACAGTCACCGGACCAGCCAACAAAAACTGAACTGGCTATCGTAGTTGCCGTTAACGTGACTGGTGTCTTGCTAACAAGGGATACGGCGCAGACGGCCCCGCAATCAATCCCTGCGGAAGAGGAAATCACTGTGCCCGTACCGATGCCAACCCCCTCCTTTTGTATGGCAAGGGTAAACAAGGGAGGCGGGGGCGGCTCCACTGTTGTGAAAAATGCGGCTATAAAGTCGTCCACGGGTGTATCGCTGATGGTAGCAACCCCCGATTGATTCTGTGGAGATGCGATAAAGGATGCGAGGGCGTTAGATAAATCACGCCCTGTGATATCTAATTTCCCATCAGAAAGATCATCCCCAATTTTCTTGATTGTGACGGCAAGATCGGTATAAGTGGCAGGATGATCGGTCAGCAGTTGGGAGAGCGCCGCCAGCATGATGCCATACGCCTTTGCAGGGGTTGCTGCCACTACGGACGAAGGAACGCTCACATCCACCGGTAGGGTTGTGATGATGTCTGTGCCAATTAGTTTGGAAATTGCCGCGTTGGCGGCATCCCTGTTTTCCTGGCTCAACACACCCGCCTTTTGAACGGCCATCTCGGTGAGCGGCGTGATGTTCACCGTGAAGGTCTGCTGATTTAAACTATGGGTAACTGCCGCCCTTAATGTTGCGGTGTTGGTTACGGTATTTCCCGTTGCCTCGTCTTTGTAGACCCCGCCTGTCAATTCGGCGAGAATTGGGCCGAAATACCCCGTGATCTTGATTGAAAAGGCGCCGGCTGCATCCGTCGTGGTGGCGCCCAGATCCTTCCCTTTCGTACCGTCGGTGTTAATGGCATAGATGGCTACACTACCTCCGGAGATAGGCCCTTTAAAGGCGGTGCCGTTGACGGTTAAAACAGTGGGGACAGGACGATTGGTGTCACCTGCTCCTCCTCCTGCCCCACTACCACCACATCCGCTGACAACCAGCGATAAAATAATAAAATATGTAATTAAATTGAATGCCTTAGAGGTACTTAGCATGGCCTTCCTGACCGTGATTGTTGGGGAGCAACCCCCATCCTATACCAATAATAAAAAAAACAACACCCCCCTTTTTTGGAGTAGATGAATTCACCCAAAATGTGTTGACAGAGCCCCATCTCTACCCTATCCTTGATGGGAAGGAGGGCATTTTCGTTGTCGGGCGAAGGAGGCTTTATCAAAACAATCGGTTGGGCAATTTTTCTAGTGGCAATGCCGTTTCTCTTCTCTCACTGCATGTTACAGCAGAGGGACATGGGAAAGGGCGCCCTGGTCATTCGCGCCTTACCTAAGGAGACCTCCTCCGAGTTTGTTCTGGGGCCTGAAGATACCCTTGAAATCCTGGTTTGGAGAAACCCGGACCTCACCCGCCCCGCCCTCATTCGACCCGACGGCAAAATAACCCTTCCGCTGATCGGCGAGGTACAAGCAGCGGGGATAACGCCGGAACAATTGGCCGAGACCATCAAGGGCCGCCTGAAAGAGTTCTATAAGGAACAGCCCAACGTTTTTGTATCGGTTACAGCGATTAACAGCTTTTCTGTTTTTATTCTTGGAGAGGTCAAGGCCCCTGGAAAATACCTGCTCCGCCGCGAAACAACGCTGCTCCATGCCATCAGCCTGGCAGGCGGGTTTGGCACCTATGCCAATACCAATAATATCCTGCTGATTCGGAGAAAAGGCTCGATTGAGACACGCATGGAGATACGCTACCCGGATATTATCAATGGTAGTCACCCTGAAATGAACCTGATGTTACAGCCGGGAGACACACTGATCATTCCGTAAATGGAGAGACTGGTGCGAAAATCGTGGAGAACGCTATGCCGTCAATGCCAATAGAGGAAGAACAGCAGGACAATCGCCAGCAAGTCATCGAGTACTTTAATGTCTTTCTGCGCCGAAAATGGTGGTTTCTGATCCCTTTTTCAAGCGCGATTGTGATTACAGTCCTCCTGTTTCTGTATCTGCCCAAATCGTACCGTTCGACCACGCTGATTCTGGTGGAAGGACAGCGGGTTCCCACTGAGTTTGTCCGATCCACGGTCTCGGAAAGTGTCGAAGAACGACTCGCCACCATTCGGCAGCAGATACTAAGCCGCTCCTTTCTTGAGAAAATTATTGATCAGTTCAACCTCTATCCCGACCAGGCGGGATCTCGAGAGGCCATTGTGGCAAGAATGATGCGCGATGTTGAGATCAAAACCGTAGGGGTGGGGCGAGACGTTGATTCCTTTTCCATCGCCTATATCGGTCAAGACCCCACCACCACGATGAATGTCACCAACCGGCTGGCGGCCCTTTTTATTGAAGAGAACCTGAAAATCCGAGAGCAGTTGGTGGAAGGGACCACCGCGTTTATTGACAGCCAGTTGGCAGACCTGAAAAAAAAGCTGGAGGCACAGGAGTCCGCCGTAAGCCAGTTTAAACAGACCTACTCCGGTGAACTGCCCGGGCAATTAGACGCCAATCTTCGGACATTGGATCGGTTACAGTCCGAATTGGCCAATTTAAAAAGGACGATCAGCCCCCTGATGCTGGCACAAAATGAGCGAAGACATCGGTTGACCGAACTGCGAAGAACACATCAGGACAACCACCCGGACGTGATAGCCCTGGAACAGGAGATTCGTGGGTTTGAACGAGGCGGGGGATCAATGGCAGAGGATCTGGGCGCATTAAAGCGGCGTGAGGAGGAGTTGCATCTCCAAGTGAAGATTTACGAACACCGTATTGAAAACGCGCCGCAACGGGAGCAGGAACTGGCGATCCTTCTCCGGGACTATGACAATACCCAGAGGAACTATCAGGGGCTGCTGGATAAGAAATTAAACGCGCAAATTTCCGAGAATCTTGAGAAAAAGCAACAGGGGGAACAGTTTCGGATTCTGGATCCGGCCAACTTCCCCGAAGAGCCGCATAAGCCCAATCCGATTACGTTGGGCGTAGGAGGGGTTCTGGTTGGCATCATCGGCGGGTTGGCCCTTGTCTTTGGCCGTGAAAACATTGACTCTTCCGTTCGCAGGCCGGAAGAACTGGAGGCCTTGATTAACGTCCCCATTCTGGCCTCGATTTTGGATCGTGAGGAGTCAGGCCATCAGAAGGCAGCAAAAAACGAGAGTGTTCAAAAGGGTAAATTTAGATTCAGAAAGCTGGCCAGAAATGGGGTGTCAAAGGAGTTGTTCTCAGTAACGTCTCGTGGCGTCGAAAAAACCGCTATGGAACCGTCCTTCATGGGCGTGGGAACCCCTCCTGCCAAGAACGTCTCAGCGGAATTGATCGCCTATACCGAGCCAGACTCCGTGTTGGTGGAGCAGTACCGGCTTCTTTTTCTGAAGATGCATCATGAGTGTCAGGAGCAGAAAAGACAGGTGATTGCCCTTACCTCTTCGATCAAGGGGGAGGGGAAGACCACAACCACCTCCAACCTGGCGATTATTGCCGCACGTGATTTTGGCAAGAAGGTTCTGCTGATTGATGCCGACTTTAAAAATCCCACCGTGGGAAAATATTTTCAACTGGAACAGGGCCTGGGCCTAATTGACGTGGTGCAAAAACGATGTCCGGTTGAACGGGCCATGGTTTCGTCTATGGTTGATAATCTAACCATTCTTCCGATGGGCCGGTCATTTTACGTCAGTAAATCAAGTGACATTGCCAACCTGGGACTACTCGACGACATTCTAACGCGCCTTCGGGGGAGATACAACGATGTGCTCTGGAATGACAAAACGGGGGATTTTCTCCA
>SBBA01000042.1 GCA_005239925.1 Candidatus Troglogloeales bacterium
CCTATCGAATGCGAATTTGCTCCAAAATGCATGAAAACAAAAAAAGACCGTCACTATTGGATTCACCCTGAATCAGACCAGGTTATTGCGGAATCGCTGTGAACTCGAAAATAAAGTTTAGACTTTTTGGATTTTTTTGTGTAGAGTAGACAGGTCGGTTTTTACCATTTTTTTAAACGGTGTTAAAGGGAAGGAAGGGCAGCAACGATGTCAGTTAGTTTGGAAGAAAAAAATCAATTTATTTCCGAGTCAGAAACCAGCCCTGCGGGTTATGCCGATCTACATAACAAGCTGGGGTTGAGCTATCACGAAAGTGGGGACCTTAACCATGCGGCCGATTGTTTTCGAAAGGCCCTTTCTTTGAACCCATATTATACAGAAGCCTCCTTAAATCTTACGGTGACATTAAACGATATGGGGGAATACGACGAGGCGCGATCCTGCATCTCGAAAGCGGCCTTATCCATCATAGCAGCGCCCGATGCCATTGATCCCTATATTCGGAAAAAAATGGCCAATGAACATGCCCGGTTGGGAGACCAGTATATGGAACTGGGGATTGTAAACGAAGGCATAGAGCAGTATCAAAAGGCAATTCGACTTCATCCTGATCTGGTGGATGTGATCACGAAGCTGGGGGTTGCCTTGCGTACCCGCGGAGAGGATGATCAGGCCATTGATTTGCTCACTCGTGCCGAAAGAATAAACTCCAGATATGTTCCCGCGCTGATCCAGCTTGGACTAACTTATTATCACAAGGGGTTCTTTGGTCTGGCCTTTATGAAATGGGAAGAGGCTGGCCGGATTGATCCAGGTGGCGCTGCGAAAGTTTATTTGGCGCTGATCAAGAAACAAGAAGTGATTAATTAACCATGCCAGAGAATCAAGTCAATGGCAGGTCTCTTTCCGCCATTGCAAAGGATGTTGCGGAAGGGTTTGTCGTCATCAACCCGCAATTTCTGAAGCGGTTCAATAAGGATAACTTCAAGGACCTCTATCATTACTTAAGGAAGGCCCAAAAGGACCTTCGTGCACAGTCCTTTCCGACCTCTGACATCCCTGCGATTCGAAGGCGTAACATTCGTCTTCAACGACTGTATCAAGCGGCTGTCGTTGTTGAATTTTCTGCAAAGGAAAAGAAAATTCCGTTACTGTAATCCGGCATAGGGGCAATCACGAGGGTTGCCCTTACTTTGACGTAACGTGAAACGCGAGCTGTTCTGCTGCAGCCAGCTTTTCTCCCGCCTGGGTAGCAAAGGCCCGGTCATTATAATGCCCCACACGTACACGGTGCCACACGCCCTTATTGGGAATATTGGCTACGACAACATAGGCATCATATCCGTGTTCCTTTAATCGAAACGCGAGTTGTTCCGCCTCTTCTTTCTTTTGAAACGCCCCAACCTGAATTGTAAACAGGCCTGTACCCGTCAACGGAGGTGCAATGACCGGCGTCGCTGCCTTCAAAGGAGGTGGTTCATTCTTGGGAGTAGCTTTTACTACGGTGGCCGTCTTCTGTTTTGCCGGGGGAGGTAGAGGTATTGTTTTTACATTCGATACAGGTTGATTTTTCACGGAACGGACAGGTAGAGGAGGAGGCAATGGTGATTTTGGATGATGGGTTACTTTGGCTGATGCTTGTTGTACAGGCTGTATAGCCTTGTTTGATTTTAAGGCTGTCTCAACGGGACTTTGCTTGGGTTTGAGCGGTTGCTTTACATCTGGCCCATCCTTCAGCGTCTTAAAAAAAGTAAGGTCTTGTCCTTTTTTCTCGGAGGGTGTGGGTGTCTGTAAGGCGGCCTTCTCCATGGGCGATTTCGGGCGGGCCTCTATCAATTGCACCGGACGGGGAGTAGACGGGAGTTGAGGAGGGGAGGGGGGGGCAGGTTTTCTAATAGCCGGTTTGGTATCAACCATAGGGGAGGAGACGGCCACGGGTAGCGCTTGTGTAGCCGTAGGAGGGGCCGTGGGTGTCTTCTTTGAGAAAATAAATAAAATAAGTATGACAATTGCAAAAGGCATGGCCATCCCGACAATCAGCCGAGTGGGGATCTGCCTTGCCTCCATGTCTTTCTCCAGCAATTTGAATGGGGGTATGGTCGGCTTCATATTTTTTTTAACGGGTTCCTTATCTGATAACATTTGTGTTCTCCTATAAAATTAACATGGCGTCACCATAAGTGAAAAAACGATACCGTCTTTCCTGGGCTTCTCGGTAAATGGGTAAAATCGCGTTATATCCCGCAAAGGCTGTGACCAAAACCAATCCAGTTGACCGCGGCGGATGCAAGTTGGTAATCAACGCGTCCATACAACGAAACTGATATCCCGGTGTAATAAAGAGGTCGGTTTCTCTTGTTTGAGGCAGAAGACCACCCTGTCCATCCCAAGCGCTCTCCATAGCACGTGTTGCGCTCGTACCCACGCTAAAAACCCGTCCGCCTCGCTGCCTTGTTTCGGCGAAAGCATACGCCATTTTTTTGGAAATCTCAAACCATTCCCCACTCATCTTATGTTGTGTGAGTATTTCAGTCTGAATGGGGCGAAAGGTGTCAATTCCAATATGCAAGGTTACCGTTGCAATCGACACGCCCTTCTTTCGGATGGCAGATAGGAGGGCGTTGGTGAAGTGCAATCCTGCTGTTGGGGCAGCTACCGATCCGGTTTTTTTGGCATAAACAGTTTGATACCCTTCGATGTCGTTTGGCTCATCTCCATTGGTTGTCCCCAATTGGGTCCTTTGCCGTAAGATGTAGGGTGGCAGGGGTACCTCGCCCCATTTTTCCAAATAGGTGTAGATATTCTGTTGTTCAGGAAGTTCAAAGGCCATTTTTTTTTTGCCTGTACCTATATCCTCAACAAGATAGGCACGTCCGCCGCCATTTAGTGTGAGAACAGTGGATGGGGAGAGATGTCCTTTAACCATCACCTCCCAGCAGGGCAAGCCGCTGTACGGTGAAGTAATCCTATGGCGAGGCCCATCCCCTCCCCCTTGAAGAGGAGAGACATTTACTTTTTCCTCCTCCTCAAGGGAAGGTGAGGTGGAGGTGGATTGTCTTTGATCGGGTCGAAGCAACAGCAGTTCTATTGCCCCGCCGCCCTCTCCGCGGCTATTTTTTCCTTTTTTAGCGTAAAGCCTGGCCGGAAAGACACGGGTATCATTGATCACCAGAAGATCGTTAGGATAAAGAAAATCAATAATTGATGAAAAACGTTGGTGGCGTATTTCCCCTGTCTTACGATCATAGATGAGTAGACGGGACTCGGTGCGCCGCTTGAGAGGAGCTATAGCAATTAGACTTTCATCAAAGGGATAATCGAAGGCGTTGGTTGCGAGGGTAGAGGGTGATTCGATCATCTTATTTCGAGAACAACACCGGGGTAATAGTAAGGAATAATTTCATCAAAGGTAAATCCACGTTCTGCCAGTACCTTTGTTCCGTATTGGCACAGGCCGACCCCGTGACCCCAGCCCATTCCTGTAATCTTCATAATCTTGCCAAAAGAATTAATCCGGAAATTGGTGGAAGGCAGGGTGCGATACCCCAAGATGCGTCTTAAGCCTTCTGCCTTAAAAAAAGTTTCTCCCCCCTGGTGCAGGATACGAACGTCGAGAATACGTCCGGCCCTACTATACTGAAACGGCGTGAGTGTGGAAATGGTTTTTACTCCGTTCTTGGCCATTGCCTCCTCCAGGTCGGATAGAGGAATGGATCGCTCCCATTGATAATACGGAGAGTCTCGATCGAAGGGACAACTCACTCCTTTTAAGTAAGGCAGATCGATACCCCATCGTTCTTTGGCGTCCTCCGTGTGGCCCGCTGAGGTGGAATGGAAAAATGTCAGGGCAAGTTCTCCATCATAGGTGACGACCATATCATGGGTTTCCGTAATAGCCCGATCCGTTCGGTGATGAGACGCCGATTCTCCCTTGTAAACTTGTCCCAATACCGACGCGGGGAGGTCATGTTCTTTATTCTGATTCTCCTTCTTTTGATACAAGGCATAGGTGCGGGAAATGACTGCCTGTGTCTTGAGCGCCTCCATCGGCCACTCGTGGGGCATTTCCGAGGGGATTACGCCTCTTAGGTATTGTTCTATATCCACCTCATTAACAACCATCAGGTGGCCGTTCTTGGCATGAACACGGATGTCGCCGGAATAAGGAACCCCATTGACCGAAAGCCTTCCCCCCCGTTGCGGTGTAAAGATGACGGTCTTTTCAAACGTATCGGTTTCATTAATGGCGACACCGCTCATCTTGGTCACCAGGGCGCTGGTGTAAGCGGCCTCAACGGCCATTCTATCCGACACAGTTTTGGAGAAAAACGGCCTGTTGGAGGTCAGACGTATCTGGCCTATCCGCTCCATCAGCACCACGCGAAGCGATTCCGCCTTTGCGAGGGAAGAGGGAAAGAGTATGATCCATAGAAGAAAGAAGATTAGACTCTGTATGTGTGGCATATACGTTTTTTGCGTGGATAATTTTTCGTGTAACGACGTCGGTAGGCCTAGACCGACCAGCGGGAGGGACGTCGATTGCGGGAGGGCTCCGTTTGCTTCCGCTGGCGGTTTCGCCCGTTGGCGAATTAGTAACTGTTTAGATCGTGCCAAATTCGTTTACTCAAAAATTCATAGGTCGGAGGTTAAGAACTACCGGCTGATCGCCAGCATGGCGTTAATCGCCTTTTTGGCGCGTGTGGCGACTGCGGCTTCGACTGTAATAGGGTATTGCATTTCTTCTAAGGACCAAAGCAGTTTCTCAAGATTATTGACTTTCATATGGGTGCAATCACAGGAACGACAGGCGGGAATAAACTCCTTGTCCTGGTTTTCTTTTGCAAGACGGTGCATCATTCCGATCTCAGTTGCAACAATGACCGTGGATGCGGACGATGTCCCGGCCATTTTTGTAATACCACTGGTGGATAAGACATGGGTGGCCAATTGGGCAATCGGCCCGGTACATTCGGGATGGGCCAGTACCTCGGCATCGGGATGCTCGGCCATGACCTCCTGTAGATCAGATGAAAGAATACGCACATGCGTAGGGCAATAGCCGTTATAGAGAATCAATTTTCGTCCCGTTTGACGCATCACATGGGCACCTAGGTATTGATCGGGAATAAAAAGAACCTCCCGATCTTGGGGAATGGATTCGACCACCTTCGTTGCGTTAGACGATGTGCAACAGATATCCGATTCGGCTTTGACTGCCGCGGGAGAGTTCACGTAGCAAACCACAACGGCATTGGGATGTTTTTGTTTCATTCGGCGAACTTCATCTGCAGAGATCATCTCAGCCATGCCGCAGCCTGCGGAAAGATCGGGCATCAATACGGTTTGATTAGGGCAAAGAACCGCCGCCGTTTCGGCCATAAAATGGACGCCGCAAAAGACAATGACCTCGGCATCGGTGCGGGCCGCCTTTTGGGACAGTTCCAGAGAATCTCCGATAAAGTCGGCGACATCTTGAATTTCTCCCACCTGATAATTATGGGCAATAATAACTGCCCGGCGTTCTTTTTTAAGCTGTTCAATTCGGGCAATCAGTCTCTTTTGTGTTCCACTCATGGGCCCCGCTCCAAGGGATAAGTCTAGCATTTATCACTTTTTTCTTTCAAGGGCGCGAATCGCGCGGCCTTTCTTTTGATTGTGGTTTGTGGATAATGCTAAAATTCACAAGTGGAAAGTAAAAAGGGAAGCTGCACTCCTCCCATGCATGGGAGAAAGTACGACAGCAATTAAAATGCCGATTGGGTGCAACCAATTGAGATCAGTCCTGCTACACAAGAGGAAGTTGAAACGGTCCGAATCTTGATACGAAAAGAGGAAAGGATGAGGCTTCGCCTGATCCTTGAACAAGACGAGGCCGATTACTTTATCGCAGAGGTACCCGCTTTTCCTGGATGTTTTTCCCAAGAAATAACACGGGAAGAGATTTTAGGGCATCTCTAAAAACCTACTGCACGACCCAACTGCTGCGTTGCGCTGTGCTCGGAATCCTCAGGTACACTGCGACCGTTGTGGTTCCTTTACGTAGTAGCCATTGCACTTGGGTCGCTCGCGACGGTTTTTAGAGGTGCCCTTATGCAATTTAGAAAAAAATGAGGCAATAAAGTGCGCTATATCGTTCTTATTATTTTTATATCATTTAGCTTCTTTCCGTACAATGCGATGGCGCAAGCCCCAGGGCAAGCCCCTGCGCAAACACCAGTGCCCTCTGATCCGGCACAGCCAGGGGCCGTCACGGACACGGTTGCAACCAGTACGCCGCTTACGCCTTTGGGTTACAACTGGCCTCATTCGGGTAAAATACTGGCTGTTTCCTTTTCGTCGGATAGAAAGGCCGCTATATCGGTTAATGCCCAGGGCCTGATCAAGATGTGGAATGTGGAGAATGGACGGATGATGCGATCCATTGATCAGGACATCAAAGTAGTGGCCGCTGCCTTTTTTGAAAATAAAAAGGTGGCCCTGGCGCGAAGCTGGGATGGAGATAACGTTATTCATATCCTGGATATCCCGCTTAACAAGGAGGTGGAAACCCTGACGGCGCATACAAAGGGCGTTACATCACTGGCCTTTTCACCCGATGGGGAGCTAGTCCTTTCAGGCGGAGGCGATCATCATCTGATGCTCTGGGGCGGGGAATACGGGGAGTTAATGCACTTGTTTCGCGGGCACAAGGAGGCTATTCGTGCCGCCATACCTTCTTCGGATCGGGAACATATCGCGTCCATTAGTGAAGGTCAGGAGATCAAGGTATGGAATATCAGGAATAGAAAGGTGCTGCGTGAGTTTGAGCCGCATAAGAAGGGGGTTTTAGCCATTGCCTTTTCACCCGATGGCCAATTGATCCTCTCTGCAGGGCTGGATAAAGTCAAACCGGCATCGCTCTATTCCTTAAAGTTGTGGGACATTTCCAAGAAAAAATGGTGGCAGCTTTCCAAAAAGCCTGTTGCCACACTGGTGGAGCATGATGCGCCTATTACAATAGTTGCCTTTTCTCCGAATGGAAAACGTGTTCTTTTTGGCGACAACAAAGGAGGGCTTAAGATTTTGGATATTGAAACAAAAAGAGAGGTGCATACACTGCCAGGAGGGCTGGAGGCGGTAGAAACGGCGGCATTTTCATCGGACGGAACCTTTTTGTTGACCGGCGCAGGTGGAAAATTAAGCCTATGGGAAATACCCCAAGAGAATAAAGGTGAGACAGAAAATCCTTTTAAACCGCCAGCGGGTAAATAAAGGAGGCAATGCAACCTATCCCCACCTGACCTCTCCCCATCCGGGGTGCTGATCTCTTTAACCAGAAGGGTAATCTATAGGTTTGGATCTTTTCTTATCCCTCCCCTTCAAGGGGAGACTAGGTGGGGATGGGTTTAAAATTGTTTCGCCGGATTTGTCGTGATAATATGATCATGCCCGGTGAGGAGGTCATCACACATGCAGCAACTGAAATATGATGATAGAGAGATTCGGCAGGTAGGAATTAAGGCCCTTACCAGAGAACTTGGATTTTCAGGCGCTGTCCGTTTTTTGCGACAGTTTGCAAAGGGAGAAGGGGATTATCTCAAGATACAGGATCGTTTGTTCGAGGCTATGCATGTTGAGGAGATTTATACTCAAGCCGAGAAACAGCATAAAAAGGGAAAAAGAAACGGGGGAATGGTGCTCTGGTCTCATTAGACCCTTGAAACGGGAAAGAATAAATAAAGGGAGGATAGAATGATTGTTGTTTTAAAGCCAGATGCAACGGATCAACAAAGGGAGCAGGTGATCGCACGGATTCAAGCCAGCGGGTTGACCCCTAACTTGATGAGGGGGGTAGAGCGGGTTGTTATCGCGGTCATTGGCGATGAACGGGTCCTGGGAAAAGAGGCGATTGAATCACTGCCGGGTGTGCAGGAGGTCATGCCTATCTTATCTCCCTATAAACTGGTGAGCCGCGAATTTAAAAAAGAGAACTCGGTGATTGATGTGAACGGGGTTCGGATCGGCGAAAAGAAGGTGGTGGTGATGGCAGGGCCTTGCTCTGTCGAGACATCGGAACGCCTTTTACATATTGCACAGGAGGTCAAGGAAGGGGGGGCATTGATCTTGCGCGGCGGGGCCTTCAAACCCAGGACATCCCCGTACAGCTTTCAGGGATTGGGCGAAGAAGGCCTGGAATATCTAAGCGAGGCAAAAGCCAAAACGGGTATGATCGTTATTACGGAAATCATGGACCCGCGTGATATGCCGCTGATGATGAAGCATGCCGACATTATTCAAATCGGTGCGCGCAACATGCAGAACTTTCGCCTCCTGGCCGAGGTGGGCGCCCATCCGAAGCCGGTCATGTTAAAGCGGGGTCTTTCGGCGACGATTAAGGAGTTTCTCTTATCGGCGGAATATATTCTTGCCGGCGGCAACCAACAGGTGATTCTCTGTGAACGGGGGATTCGCACCTTTGAAACCGCGACGCGCAATACACTCGATCTCTCGGCGGTTTGTGTGATTAAGCAGCTTTCACATCTGCC
>SBBA01000008.1 GCA_005239925.1 Candidatus Troglogloeales bacterium
GGTCGGCAATCGTTATGGCAGAGACAACAAAGTTGTTGGTTAGAAAATGGAGCGTCTTTCCTGTTTTCACATCGTGATATTTGATGAGTCGCAATGGCTGTGGATTGCTTCTGCTTGTCTGAACACCCGTGAGGACGATCGTTTGGTCGTAAAGAATGCCTGCCGATTTGTCCGGTTCTTGAGAATAGCGTCGCCGATACTGGAGATTGGACTTGGCGCGGGTCATAAAGAAGGCCCCAATGGTATGGAATGCGTAGAGGCGTTCGAAGTCGATATAGCCTCGGTCGATCACGTAAAAGGCGCCCGGTTCCAAGGGGAGTATATCGAAGACATTGACGTCCTGCAGTTTGCCGTCGGAGATATGGATGAAGGTGGGAATGCTGCCGCGTAGATCCAGAAGCGTATGCAGTTTTACTGCAGCTTTGGTCGAGCGAAACGGCGCCCACGGGAACATCGACAGGCAGAGATCGATCGTTGTCGCGTCCAAGGCATAAACGATGTTTTCGAGTTCGATCCCAAGATGTTCGCTGGCGTAGAGTTGTCGGGCTTGGGCAATCAGGATTTGGGCGAAGTCGGCAGGGAGTTTGGAGCTTGAAAGGTGTCAACGATAAGGTGAGCCGAAGGCGAACCTACGAACAAACCGAGGTGATGAAGCGACAGGGGCTCTATAGATGCGCCAGTCGCGTGATTCGTTGGCATCGGCGAGGGTTGAGCGGGGAATAGGTTGTCGAATCCCCATGTGATAGAGCTTGGCCGATTGGGCTAAGAGACACGTTTCGATGTCGCGTAGACTTTCTCGATAGGTGAGTTGTGCAAAGGCCATGGTTCGAAACGGCTCGGAGCAGGAGCGTGTTCGTACCCGCTGATCGCCTCCATAGCGTGTGACAATGCGGTAAAACATTTTCCACGGCAGAAAATCCATGACTTGAGCGAAGAGTATTTTGCCAATATACATTGTCGTGTCCTCCGGTGAGATAAACACCGGAAGATTGGCGTATTGGTACAGATCTATTCAAGTCGGAGACACCATAAAAACGTGGAAAACATAGACCAGCATTGACTCTCATTAAAATCCACCCTATCTTAACCGGACAGTAGTGATGGAAACTGGAATTTCTAAAGAGTTAATGGATAGCGACATTAGCGGTTGTATTAACTCCACAAGGGATTCCGATTCGATTAACACATGAGCGGTGGAGTCATATTGTCGAGTCTCATGATTATATGGCCGATCAAATGGAGGTTGTGCTTGAAATGTTGTCGGACCCAGATTGCCTGATCAATGGAAGAAGTGATCGACATTTTAGGTTTAGTGTCGCCGATGTTAGAGCTAAAAGCAAAGCACCTCTGGCTGGACTATGACGACAAAGCGGACGTACTTTATATGAGTCTACATAAACCGCAACGGGCAATAGACAGTGAAATGAAGGGTTCACTCATCTACCATTACGCGGATCAAGAGTTGGTTGGGATTACTGTCCTACACGCAAAAGTATCGGCCAGTGAACAAGCGAGCCTCTAATCCGACGGGCGAATATTCTACAGCAATTGACATTCACTGGCGTGAATGATACCGTCTCACCGCAATGAAACGAACAGATTACTGCGGCACACTTAGAAAAAAGGATGTGGGACGAACGGTTACCCTGGCCGGCTGGGTGCATCGCCGCCGCGACCATGGCGCCCTTCTTTTTATTGACCTACGAGATCGAGAGGGCATCGTCCAGGTTGTTTTTGATCTTTCAAACCCATCGAATCCTTGCTTTGCCTTTGAAAAAGAGGCCCATGCCCTCCGTGCCGAATATGTAATTTCTGTCGTAGGCAGTGTGTGCGAGAGGACTTCCGAGACAGAAAACAAAGAGCTTCCCACGGGGCAGATCGAGGTGCATGTCATCCAGCTTACGATCTTAAACAGTGCCCTGACACCCCCTTTCTCCATTGAAGCAGACAAGGATATTGCCGAGACACTACGGCTTCAATATCGTTATCTGGATTTGCGTCGCCCCAACGTGAAAAAGAACTTTTTGCTGCGGCACCAATTGGCACAGGCCACCCGTAATTTCTTAAATCAGAACGGCTTTATTGACATTGAAACCCCAATGCTGACCAAGTCCACCCCGGAAGGGGCACGGGATTTCCTGGTTCCCAGCCGACTGACTCCGGGCACCTTTTACGCGCTGCCGCAGTCGCCCCAGCTTTTCAAGCAGATTCTCATGGTCAGCGGGTTTGACCGCTATTATCAGATTGTCCGTTGTTTTCGGGACGAAGACCTCCGCGCCGATCGCCAACCCGAGTTCACACAGATTGATATTGAAATGTCATTTATCGAACAGGAAGACCTGATGGGGCTGATGGAAAAGATGGTGGCAGACCTCTTTGCTGTGGCCAATAAGTCCGTGCTTTCCCTCCCCTTTCCTAGAATGACCTACCAGGATTCCATGAGTCGCTTTGGGGTGGATAAGCCTGATCTTCGGTTTGGACTGGAATTAAAAGAGATCACTGATCTGGCCAGAGAATCCCAATTTAAAGTCTTTCTGGATACCATTAGTAAAAAAGGGGTCATCAAAGGAGTTAATGCTAAAGGGCTTGCCACGCTTTCACGAAAAGAGATGGACGAACTCACCCAGGAGGCGATCACACGCGGGGCAAAGGGGTTGGCCTGGTTAAAAGTAACCCCTGGTGGAATTGAGTCGCCCATCGCCAAATTCTTTGAGAAAGGACTTCTGGATCAGATTACAGAACGATTGGAAGGCGTTCCTGGGGATCTGCTTCTTTTTGTCGCTGATGCTGAGAAAAAAGCGCATGAGGTGTTAGGAAGTCTTCGTCTTTTGCTGGGGCACAGGTTAAAGCTGATTGATCCGAACAGTTTTAAACCCGTTTGGATTACCGACTTTCCCCTTTTGGAATATGACCCGGAAGAAAAGCGGTATGTGGCGTTGCATCACCCCTTTACTGCGCCCTTAGATGAGGACATTCCTCTTTTGGATACCGATCCCTTGCGGGTGCGTTCCAAGGCGTATGACCTTGCATTAAACGGGACAGAGGTGGGAGGCGGTTCGATCCGGATTCATCGGACAGAGATGCAGTCTAAAATCTTTAATCTATTGGGAATCACAAAAGAAGAGGCCAATGCCAAGTTTGGATTTTTACTAGAGGCCCTCCAATATGGCGCCCCGCCGCACGGTGGGATTGCCTTTGGATTGGATCGCTTTGTCGCCATTCTGGCGGGATGCGAATCTATTCGAGATGTCATTGCCTTCCCCAAGACCCAAAAGGGTGTCTGCCTGATGACCCAAGCGCCTTCTACCGTTGATTCAGCACAACTAAAGACGCTTTTCATAAAAACACAGGGTATCTGATAGAATGACGATAGGGCACCTCTAAAAACCGTAGCGAGCGGCCCAAGTGCAAGGCGCACGGAGCACAGGAACCGCAATGTATGTAGTATACATGAGGATTCCGAGCACCGCGCAACGCAGCAATTGGGTCGCGCAGTAGGTTTTTAGAGGTTTTTTAGAGGTGCATGATATTTACTTTATTCCATATTTATATTATATATATGGAGTATGGTAAATCGTCTTCTTGATATAAAAAAGATATTGGGTCAGCATCGCTCGGCCCTTCTTTTGGGGCCGCGCGGCGTTGGCAAGACCCGCCTCTCGAAAGAGTTTATCAAAACGTGTTCGTTGTTTTTGGAGATCAATCTCCTGCATCATGATCTTTTTACCCGCTACGTGACCCAACCCAGCCTTTTTCGGCACGAGGTGGAATTCCACTTAAGACCGAATGCGCTTCTCACCGTCTTTGTCGACGAAGTGCAAAAGATTCCAGCCCTTTTGGATGAGGTGCACGGCCTCCTGGAGGAGCATAAGGGGCGTGTGCGGTTTCTTCTTACGGGGTCTTCCGCCCGAAAGCTGAAACGGGGCGGCGCCAATCTTCTCGCGGGTCGGGCCTGGACACTGAAACTGCATCCCCTTACTCATCGGGAATGTTCTCTGGACTTAGCGCGGGCGCTTCAGTTTGGCACGTTGCCTGCGATGTACCTGGAGGAGGAGATGCCGGAACGAACGCTCAAGACCTACGTGGAAACCTATCTGCGGGAGGAGATTATGCAGGAGGCCCTTGTGCGTCGGTTGGATGGCTATGTCCGATTCCTCGACATGGCCGGACAGATGAATGGCGAACCGTTGAATTTCGCAGCGCTGGCACGAGAGTCCGGTGTGACTACAAAAACCATTCAGGGGTATGTGGATATTCTCGTGGATACCTTGGTGGTTTTTCGATTCGATGCCTGGACACGCTCCGTTCGAAAACAACTGCGGCACAGTCCTAAAATCTATTTTTTTGATTGCGGTGTGTTAAACGCCCTTTCTGGCGAGCTGGGCACGGAATTAAAGAAAAGTTCTTATCGTTATGGAAAACTCTTTGAGACATTTATCGTTCAGGAAATGGTGCGATTAAACGATTATATGGACGCCGGCTTCCGGTTTTATTATTGGCGAACCAATACCGGTTTAGAGGTGGACGTCGTTCTCTCCCGTGGGCACGCCCATCCCCCCATTGCCATTGAAATTAAATCCAAACCGTCTCCGGGTGCGTCCGATTTACACGCCCTCATTTCTTTTGCGGCGGAAAATGAAGTCACGGCGCTTTATTGTTTCTGCACCACGCCCCATGCCTATAAAGTCGGTGAAGTCACCGTCTATCCCTGGCAGGAAGGCCTGTCCCGGTTGTTCTCTCTTACCACGGCACAGGCAGGTTAAATCGTAAAATCTTCTTGGTCAGCTCATCCCGTTCCCGATTTTTCTTTTCTGGATTCTCCTTTGAGATGAGGCCCAGTTGCATCGCAATATTGTACGCCTTTTTTGTCTCACCGGCCGTAATCTTGGCAATAATTTCCGCCTCAATTGCGGAAAGCGTCATCGCGTTCATCCGATAGTCCAAAAAACCCTCCCAGGTCAGCGGACACCACTTCTTCACAATCTCATGGCCAATGATATTGGCATAACTCCGAATCTCGAACTGGGCATGAGCCTCCATTCTTAACGCAAGAAAATGGAGCAGGTTATGAAGATCAATCTTCCAGTACGCCTCGGTATAAGTAGATAACGGCAGGTCTTTTCGGGCCTGTTCACGCGCGATGCCGACCGAAAGACGATCCTCATATAGATCGCGTGCGGCCTTTTGAAAGTCGGATTCCTTCTGGGTGAGGACAGCGCCAACTTCCTCATCCACCACATCCTCACTCCCTTGCCGGTTTCCCGCAGCCTGCTTCCTCCACTCTGCAGGGCTTGTCTTTTGGGCCGCATCAATGGCAATGGAGTAACGGGTGGAATACTCATTCACGTTGGCCGTGCGATGTCGAATCCACTGCCGCCAGCAATCCATCGGCACACGGACATGCAACTTGATCTCGCACATCTCAAACGGCGTGCTGTGATGATGCCGCATGAGATAGCGGATTAACCCACGGTCTTCGTTGACCTTCTTGGTTCCCTTACCGTAAGAAACCCGCGCGGCCTGGACAATTGACTCGTCCGATCCCATGTAATCAATTACACGGACAAAGCCATCGTCCAACACTTTGAAGGGGACGCCTAAAATCCGGTCGAGAGAGGAAACCTTTGAGCGTGGGAGTTTCTCTATTTTCATTCTAGTGTAGTATCTCCAACACTTTCTTAAATGTTTGTCATTCCCGAATGATTCTATCGGGAATCCAGTGCCCCTCTCCCGTCGCTTCGCGACACCCTCCCCCGCTTGCGGGGGAGGGTAGGGAGAGGGGAATCCGGCTTAAAGATTACCGAAATAACGAATGAGGCGGATTAGCCCACGACCTCTTTCACCGGATAAATAAAATAGAGCATTACATAGGTGGCCGTACTCGTAAAGAGGGCCGTCACATAGAGACACATGGTAAACGCACCGATCTTGCGGTGACGGGTTCCCCCATCCGGAATCCACTTCTCCAGTCCCCGTTCCATAAGAAGAACCAAAACCACTAGGACAAACGCCGATAGATAGACAAGAAAGCGCTGAATCGGTCCCCATCGGAAAACGGCAATCACACCACAGATAACTCCCGCGCCAATCATGATATTCTTAAATATTTTGGGCGCCATGGTCAGTGTTCCTGCGCGTAAATGCATCTCGCTATTCTTTTTGAACGCAGTTCGAAAACCCAGGATGAGCATATAGATCGCCAAAACCAACCCCAGGGAGATCACCAGAATATGGATATTTAGTAACGGCAGGAAGATATAGGAATAGACCCAGTCCGGGCCACCAAATCCTTCCTTTCCTTCTAGGGCCAGCGCCCCCAGTCCTCGTGCCAGATAATAGGCCGTAAAATAGCCGAGCATCGCCACCATCCCCCACAAGGTGAGGGTATGATGACGCTGTCCCTGATGCCTTTTAGCCAGACGCCAGCCGTAAATAAAAAGAACGGTAAAAATCCAGGCCATCACCGATGAGATATCGGCCCCCATTGTCCCATACGGCGATAAAAAGCCAGGGGCTTTTAAAAATTCTAACATTGTATTCTCCCTTCTATTGTAGGGGCACGTTGCAACGTGCCCCTACATTTTTCGCGCCACCAACACCGTGTTGCGTTCCACCTCACAAATTTCGCAAAACCCGGCCTGTTTTAACCAGGCCGTAACTTCACTCCCCTTAAAACACCTCCCCTTTTCCGAATAAACCATCATGTGGATCGAGAAGATCGCATTCCACCCCGGCTGCTCCTCGCCCACAAACATATCCTTCACGACAACCATTCCCCCTGGGTTGGTCGCTTTATACAGCTTATGGAACAGGGCCTGGTTTTCCGCGTAGGTTTGATAATGCAATATATCGGACAAAAAAACAACATCATGTTCCCCAGGAAGGGGGTCCGTATTGAAGTTGCCCCCTATAAGATGGATGCGACCTTCCAGATTGCAGGAGGCGTCCCCCTTTTCCTGGATAATATATTTCTGTGTGTACTCCAGTGTCTGGGGAAGATCAAAAAGGGTTGCCTGCAAGGCAGGGTACTTCTTACAAAAGGCAATCGAGAAGGTTCCGGCCCCGCCACCAACGTCAAGAAAGGAATGATAGGAAGAAAGGTCTATCTTCTCGACAAGAGACGGCGCCATGCGTTGTCCCATCCGATAAAGCACTTTAAGGGTCATCTGTGCCAGATCGGGCCGATTCATGAATAGATTCCCTGCAACTTGCGGTTTGCCCGAACGAACGATTTCTTCAAGATGCCCCCAAGCCTCCCACTCGGCATCCTGCAACAACATTAATTCACCCATATAAAAGGGGGAGGTCTTCACTAAAAAGTCGGACGTGACCGGTGTGTTCCGGTACCGCCCCTCTTTACACACAACAACGCCAATGACAACCAGGGCATCTAAAAGCCGTTCGGTAAAGGCGGGATCGGTTTTGATAGAGGCTGCTAATGCCTCGGCGGTCATTCCCCAATCTCCTCCTGTGGCCAACGGGGTATAAACATCCAGTCGAACCGATACAAGAAAAATCTTGGCCTCCCAGTAATAGCCCAGTTGAAAAAATGATGGAGCGGAGATGCCCATTTATTATCCTCTGTTTTTAATCATGATGCGCATCACTCACCATCACATAAGGTTTCTTCCCCCGTTCCTCCAGAACCACCTCCTTGCCATAAACCAGAGAGAGGGTTTCCTTGGTGAGCAACGCGGTGGGAACATCCTTGCCAAAGAGACGGCCATTTAAAAGCATCAGGGTATCAACCACGGTGCTAATCATATTAATATCGTGTGTTACAAAAAGAATTGTCAAGCGATAGGTTTGATGTAGATGGCAAACCAGATCGAGGAGCTGGCACTGCGCGGCCGTATCAATGCCGGTTGTCGGCTCATCCAGCAGAAGGATTTGAGGCCGCTGCGACAAGGCACGGGCTATCAGAACCCGTTGTTGCTGACCCGCAGAAAGAGCGCCAAAGGGGAAGTCGGAATAAGGCTCCATCCCTACCGCTGTAAGCGATGCCATAACAATATCACGATCTGCCTTGGAAGGGCGTTTAAAGAGGCCAATCGCGCCAAACCGCCCCATCAGGGCAACCTCCCAGGCCGTAATCGGATAATGCGGGTCAACCCAACCTTTCTGGGGAAGATACCCGATCTTCGCCCGATGATGACAACGCATTGCCTCGCAGGCGCAATCAAAAATCTGCAATCTTCCCGAAATAGGCGGCAGCAGGCCCAGTATCCCCTTGAGAAACGTCGTCTTGCCGGAACCGTTCGGGCCAATAATGCCCACAAACTCCCCTTCGTAAATCGCTAATGAAATATCGGTTAATGCAACCTTATTGGGATAACCCAGCGTCGCATGTTCAGCCGTGATAATCGGTTTCCCAAGCGAGCCTGACCTCTTTTCTTGCATGGCGTTTTTCTCTTCTAATGCTTGCACACCACCCTTATTTAATTAGCCCCCTGTAACGCGCCCACCAATGTTTCAACATTATAGCGGATAAAATCAAGATAGGTTTGGGTTCCCGCTAGAACACCCGGCATCGGCGATAGAATGATGACACGGGCGCCCGTCTCTTCCGACAAAATTTGGGGTACTTTGGGATTGAGCTGCGGCTCAGACACAATCACGCCAACCTTCTCCTGTCGTATGAGCCAAACCAACTTTTCCGTTTGCTTAGCCGAAGGCTCACTCCCCAGATGTGTCCCCATCATGGTTTGAATCTCACCGGTAATCACAAAACCAAACCTTTTGGCGAAATAAGGCCAGGCAGGGTGATGCGTAATGACCTTTCGATGGGCATCGGGCAAGCCCTTTACCTTATTAACCATCTCCTGGGTTAACTGATTCAGACGGTGAGAAAAATCAGCTTGGTTTTTGCGATAAGCCTCCTGGTGGCTTGAATCAATTCGTCTTAGACCCTCAGTGATATGCCCAGACATGATCTTAATATTTTCCGGATCCAGCCAGATATGGGGATTCCCTATGGGGTGGCCCTTGCCGGTTTGGGAGACACCACGATCAAACAGGAGAGGAACGTTTGTCGAAGTCGTAATGCGAATCAAGTCCGGCCGATCTGCATTTTGGATTAAGGAATCAATCCAGGTGTCTAATCCTAATCCAATGGTTACCAATAGCCTGGCCTTTTGGATCACCCGAACGTCGGAAGGCTTGGGGGTATAGGTATGTTCGTTTTCGATTCCCGTAATAAGGGAATGCACGGCAACATGATCGCCACCAACCTGTTCCACTAAATCTTTTAAAACGGGCAGGGTAACAACAACAGGAATGCGGGAAGCCGCATGGACGGAAGATTGGGACGGTATGATCCCCATCAGAATCACAAGGGTAAATAAAAAAAGAGAGACGGCATGAACCATTGAGGACAACGCCCTGCTATGGTTTAGCGGGAAGAAGCCTTTCAATAACCGATTTGAGAAAAGCAACCTCATCGCGAATGGTTTCCAGCGATGATTCTACTTTCCCCTGCCGCTTTAAAACATAGCCGAGAACGGCGCTATTCATCACCATCAGTATACCTAGCATCGTTCCCAAAAACCATTTGAGATCATCAAACCGTTGGTCTACAGACACAAACTGTTGATTCATTTGTTGACTCATGGCATCAAACCGTTGATCCACAGATTCAAATCGTTGATTCATTTGGATTTGGAATTGCTCTTGACCTTCCTCCAGACGTGAGAGACGTTCCAAAATCTCCCGATCGGAAATCCGCGGGGCCACCTCTACCGCGTATGCGGGAATCAGGGGTAAAAACAGAAAGAGGGAGAAGCACAAAATAAACCTTATCGCTTGTTTTTCAATCCTGTTCCTCATGTGACCACCCATTGTAATCATGTCCTAATAGTATATCGCCAATAAGGGGATGTCAATTGATATAACAATAAAGATGATGTATATTAGGGGCATGGCACAGGCGATACCCATCACAGAAATTGAGCTTTATGAGGCAATAAAAAGCAAGCTCGGTGAGAAAAAGGCCAAGAGTTTAGTTCAATATGTCGGAGAGACGATTGAGAAAAAGATAGAAGAAAAGAAGAATGCCTTTGCCACAAAAGAAGACATCAAAGAGCTAAGCGAGGATATCAAGGCGCTCAAAGAGAGGATCAATCAGTTAGAGATTAAATTAGAGATCAAAATTGAAGCGATTCGATCCGATATTATCCGATGGATGTTCTTATTCTGGATAGGCCAATTTGCCGCATTGATCGCCATATTACAACTGTTCTTCAAGTAGGGGCGCACGGCCGTGCGGCCACTGCTACCCTTGAAAAAAGGCTCTCAGAATAAGCGCAACGATACCTCCCAGCACCATACCGACCATCCACTTCAGTACGAATAAATCACGCTCCAGGCGATTTATATCGGATTTGATGCCATTGATATCGGATTTTGAGGCCAATTGTAGCTCTGCTGCTTCAGAAAAGGCTGACACCAACGCCTCTGCTTCGGCCCTTGCTTGCATTTCTGGAACACCAGCAGATTTTAGTTTTTCAACAAACTTCAGTGTATCAAACGTGACAGTTGCCATAATAATGTCTCATAGGAGCAATTCATCCTGGTTGTCCTTGTGCCGATGGTACCATAACGAGGAAGAAGTACGCCACCAGAGGAGCATTTTTTCACCCAAGGATTTTGGAACTCGATGCAATTTGCGAATGTTACGTAGGGGCGCACGGCCGTGCGCCCCTACGGTAGAATTGAATCTGTTGCGGTTATTTGGGTAACCCTGTGGCAACTTTAGTCAGATTGTTGGAACCGACAATCTGATCCAAACGGGCCAGCCGGGCCTTAAATTCGGCACTCTCGGCCATCAGGCGTTTCATTTCCGCTCCCTGCTGCGCGATCTGCTCCGCCTGCTGTGCATTCTGTTTCTCCAACGTCTGCACGGCAATCATCAGGATGCCTGCCATGTCACCTGTATTAATTGTCGTCTCGGTTCCAATGGTTCCTATCCCGTCGTTACCAAAAGCGGCATAAAACTCCTGGGCCATCGGGCCGTAGTGGCGGGACACTTCGGGGTTTTGACCGACGAAGTTCCAGCTGGTGAGGTTTAGTCCTCTGATCTTTTTTAACACCTCCCATCCATCTACCGGCTGAAAGTTTTCCTTTTTGTTCTTGTCGGAAGGCATCAGATAACTGTTCGCGTGCAAATTCGCTCCCACTGCCAGCGAGCCAAAATAGACGTCGGTAACCGCATCATTCCCCAACTGGATTGTGTTACTGGCAGTAACAACCGCCCCATAGCCAATAGCCGTCGCGTTTTGTAAATTACCTGAAACCACATTGGCGTTGAATCCAATGGCGGTGTTCTTCTCACCAGTGGTGTTGTTATAGAGGGCGTTGATTCCGCTAGCAGTGTTGCCAGTGCCAGTAGTATTGTTATGGAGTGCACTGGCTCCGCTGGCGGTATTGGCTTGGCCAGTAGTATTAATATAGAGTGCTTGAACCCCGGTGGCTGTGTTGAGGAAGCCGGTGGTGTTGGAGCGGAGCGCTTCAAACCCGATGGCGGTGTTATCAGAACCGGTGGTGTTTCTATTGAGGGAACTATTCCCGCTGGCAGTATTGTTGGAGCCGGTGGTGTTGGATGCGAGTGAACTTCGCCCGCTAGCAGTGTTGCCAAGGCCAGTGGTATTGCTACGGAGTGCATAGTACCCGCTAGCGGTGTTGTTGGCTCCAGTAGTGTTGGATAAAAGTGCTTCAAACCCGATGGCTGTGTTGATAAAGCCAGTAGTATTGCTCTGGAGCGCACCGGACCCGTTGGCGGTGTTATAAAAGCCAGTTGTGTTGCTAGAAAGTGCATTTTCGCCAATAGCTGTGTTACTAAATCCAACAATCACATTTGGCAAAGAAATATCCGTCCCACTCAAAACAAGTGGGGCAGAGACAGAGGCAACGCCTGCAGGACCTTGAGGGCCAGCAGGCCCCGCAATGCCTTCCGGCCCCTGCGGACCTGTAGCGCCCGTTGCCCCTGCATTACCCTGCGGGCCTTGTAGGCCCATTGGCCCAGTCGGCCCTGTGGCACCCGTCGGGCCAGCTGGCCCCTGCATCAGCACCTCAATCTCTATTCCATGGCTCTGCCCCGTGTTCTCTTTGCTATTTAAGAGCAGATTAATATGATCTACAGGACTGGATATAAGGGCTACCCCGTGATTAGCAATGGTGCCACCCGCCCAACCCTTTACCAATGTCGTAATATCAAAGAGATAATATTCACTACGCCCATTTATGGCAATAAGCGTTGAGGTAGCGACCGGTGAGCCCATGGTCGGGAAGTTGATTCCATTCACGCCACCCTCGGTCCAGGTCGAGGTAACAGGAAATATATGAAGATACCCTGGATTACTGACTAATGGCGTATAAACGCGTAGCATCGCCTTTTGAATGTCCACACTTGTACCGGAGAGGGTCGAAACATCAAACCGAGCAAGACCCCGGTAGGTAGAGGTCGCGGTACCATCAATCCTCAGAGTAACATTCGTCCCAAAGTTAGTAGCACTTCCCATGACAACATAAGTATCATCCGCAACATGCAACGTGTCGGCATATCCTGATTTCGGTAAGATGAAGAAAAGAACTCCCAATACCAGGGCTGCCCATGTGAAACTATTTTCCTTACTCATCGCCCTTTTGTTTGCTATTTTTGTGTTCATTATCAGTCTTCTTTCATTTTTATTAAATGGGTACCAGACATAAAAAAACCCCCATTCCTATCTTAAAAACGGAACTGGGGGTTGTTCATTTCTCAAAGTCGGTTATAAAATCCGTCAATCCGGTTTCACAATCAAGCGATTGGGTTACCCGACGGCTTCACAGATAAGCGGGCGTATCCTAAGACAAGCTATATCTATTTGTCAATATTACTAATAAGTCATGTTAATTATATATCCTTACATAATTAAAGGGACGTGTATCCATAGGAACCACACGCATAAACGTCGTCATTCCGGCAATTTTTAAGCCGGAATCCAGAGCTGCCCGTAATGGCGTAACTCTGGATTCCGGATAGAATCATTCCAGAATGACAACATAGTATGTTTTAATGTCCCTTTAATTATGTGAGGCTATATAGACTCATTATTATATTTCTAATTCAAAAATAAATAATGTCTCTAACCCATCCCCCCCTAC
>SBBA01000020.1 GCA_005239925.1 Candidatus Troglogloeales bacterium
ACCCACAAGGTAGACAATGAAATTGACTTCTTTGCCGCCGTGGATGACCTGCAATCAAAAGAAGAATCTGGCGCGGGAATGACCAGCACCTTGGAGTTTAATTCCGCAACCTATTACCGCTTTGCGGCTTTGAACCTCAACATGCTTGCCGATGAAGAGCATCTTAAGGGTATGACCAGAGAAGAACGGCAATCCGTTGTGCGTACTTTTGTGGAGGCAACCATCAAGGCTATTCCTGGGGCGCGCAAGAATTCCATGAACGGAAATACGCTGCCGGTTTATGTGCTGGGTGTTGTTCGAGAAAAAGGCCATCCCATTCAACTGGTCAATGCCTTCGAAACTCCGGTTCGTTCCTCACAGGGTTATGCTGATAAGTCGGTTGAATTGCTGAAATTACACTATCAAAAACTTGCTGAAACCTGGGATATCCAAGCCGTTTTTGAGAAGGCGATTCCCGATGTCAGCATGAAGACCTTTATTGAAGGGAGCGGGATTGAAGGGATTGACCGGATGAAAGGCATTGTGGACCATGTCATCTGATAAAAAATATTTGGCCCTTCGTTTGGAAGGCCCCCTGCAATCCTGGGGATTCGATAGCCAGTTCAGCCGCCGCAATACTGGCTTGATGCCGACCAAAAGCGCCATCGCCGGAATCTGCTGTGCCGCCCTTGGCCATCCGCGTGGAGGTGACAAGGAACAAGCGTTCTTAGCCCAGTTTGGCAAAATCAAAATGACCGCCATTGCCATACCCAGAAACGGCCCCAAAAAGGAACTGCCGGTTCGTCGGATGCAGGACTATCACACCGTACAAAATACCAAGACCGCAAAGGGAGACATGAAGGATTGCCACATCACACATCGTCAATACCTTGCCGATGCTGCCTTTGGCATTCTCCTCGAAGGAGATGGAGCCCTGCTGGAAGAAATCACCCATGCCCTTGCTGATCCCGTTTGGGGCATCTGGCTCGGACGTAAGACCTGTATCCCCTCCGCCCCGGTGCTTGCCGGGGTAAAAGAAAAAAAGGAAGATGCACTGCGTCTTCTCATCGGAGAAAGACCGCTTCATTCATTTACCCGACAGGAAGAGGCGGAGAGCTTTTCCAAGGGAGGGGACTCTCTGCCGGATTCTCCGGTATCCTTTGCCACGGAACGAAGAAATCATTGTTCACCAAGAAGGGTGCGAATGATCCAAAGGAATCTTTGATTGAGGCGTCTCTGGGTTTATAGGGTTTTTTGACGGGTGTCCATGGAAAGGGTTATACTTTAATTGATTAATCAATTAAAGGAGGTGGGTATGACGCGCAAAGTGACCGCCGTGGTTGCACGGACACAATTCGGACAGCTTGTGAACCGAGCGGTGGAACATCATGACCGATTTTTAGTGGAACGTCACGGTGAGCCGTCTGTTTTAATCTTGAGTGTGGACGATTTCATCACTATGGTGGAAACGCCGCCCGATTGGCTCAAAAAATCATGGGCCAGCGCAAAACGACATGGATTGGACAAACTCACCCCAGCGGGAATTGATGCCGAGGTGAATGCGGCTCGGCGGGCTCGCCGTAAATCGACGTAAGGGCACCTCTAAAAACCGTCACGAGCGGCCCAAGGGCTTGGCTCCCGGAGCACAGGAACCGCAATGGTCGCGGTGTACATGAGGATTCCGAGCACCGCGCAACGCAGCAATCGGGTCGCGCAGTAGGTTTTTAGAGGTGCCCTTAATGCGGGTTGTTCTCGATACCAACATCGTCGTGTCGGCTTTACTCCAACCGCTAGGGCCTTCGGCGTCTATTCTCTTGTTGGCGCTTTCCGGAAAATTGCGACTATGTTTTTCGGAATCTCTTTTGGCCGAATACGAAGAAGTGCTTCGTCGTCCGCGCCTCAAGCGCGATCCCGGAACGATTCGTCAGGCCCTAGCTGCCATTCAAAAGCCGGAAATCTTATAAAAACGGATCTGAAGATTCGAGCATGTTCGGATCCGGACGATGACATGCTTCTTGAATGCGCCGAAGCTGCCGGGGCGGATTATTTAATCACGGGGAATAAACGACATTTCCCTGTGTCATGGAAGAAAATAAAAATCGTGACGGCCAGAGCATTTGTGACAATGTTGGCGGATCAATCCAACCTGGGTTCGTAAGTTGCGCCTTACAATAAATGACTGAACATCTCCTTCCGCCGCTGAAACCGATCGCCATGAAAGAGCGCATCTCCCTATTGTTTCTGGAAAAAGGGGAACTGGACGTGCTGGATGGCGCCTTTGTCCTGGTCGATAGCGCCGGTGTGCGGACGCATATTCCCGTTGGGAGCGTTGCATGTCTGATGCTGGAACCCGGCTCCCGTGTGTCTCATGCGGCGGCTGTGCTGGCCTCTCGGGTCGGGTGCCTTTTGATCTGGGTCGGGGAGGCCGGTGTTCGTCTTTACGCTGCGGGTCAACCCGGCGGCGCGCGATCGGACAAACTACTTTACCAGGCGAAGCTCGCGTTAGACGACGAGGCTCGCCTTAAGGTGATACGCAAAATGTACACAATGCGATTCAAAGAAGAGGCCCCTGCCCGCCGTAGCGTGGAACAATTAAGAGGCATTGAAGGGGCGCGAGTCAGAAAGTTATATCCGATGCTGGCGCAACGATATGGCTTGGAGTGGAAAGGACGCGACTACGACCCGGCTAACTGGCAAAGCGGCGATCTTCTCAACCGGTGTGTCAGCTCCGCGACGGCCTGTCTTTACGGCATCAGCGAGGCCGCGATCCTTGCGGCCGGATATGCCCCGGCCATCGGTTTTATTCATACGGGGAAGCCACTATCGTTCGTCTATGATATTGCCGATCTCTTCAAATTCGATACGGTCATCCCCATCGCTTTTCAAGTGGCCGCTCAAAAGCATCCCGATCCTGAACGGGCTGTCCGTCTGGGATGCCGCGATTCATTTCGGCAAACCAAACTGCTTGAACGGATCATCCCGATGATTGAAGAAGTGCTGGCGTCAGGCGAGCTGACACCGCCCCCACCCCATGAGGAGGCGGTCCCGATCGCTATTCCTAATCCGGAGTCTATTGGCGATGCTGGTCATCGTGGTTGAAAACGTACCGCCTCGTTTGAGAGGGCGACTGGCGGTCTGGCTTCTGGAGGCGCGCGCGGGGGTGTATGTCGGAGATTTATCGAAGCGTGTTCGGGAGATGATTTGGAATCAGGTTGTAGACGGGTGTGAAGAGGGAAATGCCATCATGATCTGGACAACCAATACGGAATCCGGATTTGATTTTCTCACACATGGGAAAAACAGAAGAATGCCGGTAGAAATGGACGGCATTAAGCTGGTTTCTTTTTATCCACAGCAAGAAGGGGAAGGGTCGGATCGCAATGACAAGTCGAACACTCCTGTACCCTTTTAACAGGGCCAATATTTCTGGTAGAATTTCTTGCCTTCTTAAA
>SBBA01000075.1 GCA_005239925.1 Candidatus Troglogloeales bacterium
CTCCCAGAAAGGGACACCCCTGCCCGCCAAGAGCGGTATTGCAACGCACACGTCCCCCCTGAACCCCTCGGAGAAGCTCATACTGTCTGAATCACAGTACCTGAATACGGTTCATTGCAATTCCTTTATCGTACGAGTATGATGGCCTCTCCGACTTAAGAAACAACAGAGGAGGAAGACAAATGATTATTTCGATTATCAATCATACCAATGGAAAACTTACGGATGAACAGGTGCAAGAGGCGATTCGTGCCATCAATCGCCAGATCAATGAGGATTTTGAGCCCTATTGGAGTATCGGCGCGAAACTGAGGCTGGAGGGAAAGTCCGGCGCTCGTCCCCAAAAACAGAATTCTGCCGATATGCGTGGTGATGCAATCCTCTACCTTTGGGATAAGATCGATGTGCCGGATGCCTTGGGTTATCATGATACCAATAACCGCGGCATTCCTTATGGGTTTGTATTCACGGAACTATCGGCCAGTATGGGTGAGAACTGGACCGTAACACTTTCGCACGAGGCCCTCGAATTGCTGGCCGACCCGGAGGTCAATCTGTTGGTGGCCGGCCCCCATCCTGCCAATCCCAAGAAGGACGTCTTTCACTGGTATGAGATGTGTGATGCCGTTCAGGCCGAAACTTACAAAATCGACGCTATCGAGGTCTCCAACTTTGTACTCCCCCTTTATTTTACGGGGGGTGAAGAGGCGGGTGGACGAAATGACTTTCTGGGCCAAAGTCATAATGGAAAGACACTGAAATCTTTTGGTGTTAACCCGGGCGGATATGTCGGCTTCTTCAATCCGGAGACAGGTGAACACGATACCTTCTCTGTGAAAGGGGATAAAGAGGCCGCGAAGCGATTGGAAGCCAAGAGTCAGGCCAAAGGGGCACGCCGGGGCATCCGGTATCAGCGATTCGGCCAGAAGCGTTGTAGTGGCTCCAATCAAAAGTCAAACAAGTAGGCAAACCGGTTGGATTGTATAGTTCCCAGTTTCAGTCCGCCGTGTGAAAAAACACGGCAGGCTTCCCCAAAATGGGGCAATTTTAAAAAAGGATTGAGGAAGTATCAAAACCGAGTAATGCCCCAGATATTAACAGGATGAGGAGCCGTAAGATCAGAAAGAGCAGGAATCGTTGTCTCATCAGACCAAATACACCAAGTCACCAATGCCGGATATCGATCACAAAAACCAGCTGAGCGATGCCCCTTCTGCCCTTTTATCTGAGAACGTGTCTTTGTGCCAACAGGAGATGTTGGAGTCATACGAATACGAGTACGATAAATTGTACGAATAAGAAGCGCATCCGCTTGATAACTGCCAATCGTAAAATCATCAACGTCCTGTGTAATATAAGGAAACTCTGTGTCACAGTAACTATACGGCATTGTACTGTACCACCGAGACCTAAACAAACAATTAGAAGTCGCATAATTACGGGCAAGATGGGTCTCATGTTCATAGCTATCCATCGGACCAAACTTGTTACTCGTCCGGGGTCCAAATATAAACGAATTGGTAGCAAGAGTCCTGCCAACTCGAGTAGCCCCACCCATCGGAGCCCACATATACTCCGCTAATGCCGTCTCCGAAAAACCTAAAACGCCAACAAATAACATCAACAAAAGTTTTATTGTCATTTGCCTTCTCCTTGTTTAATATCGACCACCTCGGTCGTCTCCGGATCGAGAGGAATAGCTATCTTCCTAGGTTCGTTAGTCAATAACCCATTAACCGCCCCGATCGCATCAAAATAAAGAGGATCAACCAATCGGACGACCTCTTTGTCCTTCGTCATCGCATACAAATCCTTCGCCTTATGAGATTCAACCTGCACAGACTGATATGGAATACCTCCATACTTCTTAACAGCTAAATCCAAAGAATCAAGCGAACGACTAGACCGAAAAACCTCCTGCACTTCAGAGCTATTATCCTTCAATCCAAACTTCCGGTACTCCTCTAAATAAAGTGACAACTCGGCTCGGCCATCTTCAACAATCGACTTGTTCTCCTCCAACGCCTCTTCCATAACGCGTTCCAATGGAACGCCCTGAACAATTCCCCCCCCACCCGTATGCTCGTTCCACTTAAAACGCATATCCACAATCTTTAGCTTCTGCTCATTCACCCACGCAACCAACTTACGCGGTGTCATTAACTTCTCAAATGAAATGTGAGCATCAATCTTCTTGTTGGGACTCTCCTCTGCCAATCTTTTTAAAACTGCATGACGCTCCTCAATATATTCCTTGATCCCCTTCGGGGTGCGATCCTTCGGACTAAAAAAAACTCGCGGCGAAGAACCACCTAACGGCCCACCTGGCGGCGTCTTTCCCATCGGAAAAACGTGTAAACCAACAACATCCTTCCCATTAGCAGCATAAACCAAAACATAATTCTCACCAGCTACCCGCTGTAATAACTCCACAAGCATTACCCTTTTTAGGTCGACTGTAACCTTTTTATCCGACAAACGAGGGTCAATAAAAACCTTGATCCCCACCGATAAACCAACCTTATCAACAATCCTCTTCAACGGAACAGACTTCGCCGTTACACTGAAAAACCGATCCGGATGCATCGTAAAAAGAAAATCATCCTCCTTGGCATACGAAGATGAAACAATGACAAAGGTTAATAAAAGTAAAATCAGCCGAAACATCTGATCCCCCTTTTCTGAGAAAATTGAAGGAATGACAATAGAAAACTGTTCACGGGCAGGAGCCTAAAACAAAAAGAAGGAAAAATCAAGAGTAAAACAAACTAATACTGTTTATTTTTGCTCCGCCTCTTCATCCTTCGGATCATATGGAAATGGACAACCAAAATGCCACTGATCATCAAAAATAAAACAAATAGGCGAACCGGTTGGGTTTTGTGGCTCCCCGCTTCGGCCCACCGCGTGAAAAACAACGGCGGACTTCTGCAAACGGGGCAGTCTAAAAAAAAGAAGAAAAGAAAAAAGCTAATAAGTCCAAGAAAGCGAACTATGAGGCGCAGTAGACCTCATGAACGCATTTGTTGTGGCAGTGGCAAAAATACACCAACGATCTGGAAGAAATGGACACAGAGACATATTCCTCACTCCTCTCTGCCCATGTACCTCAACCGAGCTTGTTCTTGAAGATTGCCGAAGCGTCGTAATCCGAGTACGATAAGAACGATTCCCAACTAAAAACACAGCCGCTGACGATCCGACCGTAAAGTTATCAAGATTCAAATCCGAAAACTGAGTGTCTAAATAAGCGCCTGGCAAAGTACTATACCAAACAGACCGCGCTTTAACATTAATATCGGAAAAATTCTTGTCCCAAACCCATGTCTCATGCTTATAGGTCTGAAAAGCGCCGTATTGATTCCCTACACCAGGCCAAAACTTGAAATCATTCACTATACTAAGCCTCCCAACGTAACTCTTACCTGAATAAGGGGCCCAAAGCTCCCCGGAAAAGGCACTCGTAGAAAAAATAAAAACAGATAACAACATCAAAAACATCTTTTTCATGGCTTTTTCTCCTTGTTGGTTTCCTTCTCTGGATCAATGAGAAGTGGGTTCATAGACGACTGACCCTCTACTGGATCAATCAATCGGATCAATTCATTCTTTGTTAATTCTTTCAAACTCCCGGCTTTGGCCTCAACAATCATCCCCGTAAACGGCAAATGACCATTCTTCTTAACTAAAGCGATCTCCTCCTTAATATTACGAGAATATTCCATAAAACCAGCCTTATCCGCTGGATCAACAAGATTAAACATATGATGCGTCGTCTCTTCATCAGCTAAAGCCCTTTCGTTATACTCAAGACCCTCCTTCTCAAATTCCTTCAATTCCTTGAACACTGCCTCAAGATTTTCACCAGGACGAATCTCAATATGCCCCTGCATGTCCCGCCAACCACTATTAATTTCAACCGGCTTCAAATTGTTTTTCCGGATAAACATCATTAACTCGGGAAGCGTCTCGATGTAATCATGAAACGATATCTGTGCCTTTATCTCCTTATTCGGCGTCTTTTCCGCTATCCTTTCAAGGGCCGCACGTCGAAGGTCTATAAAATACTGTATCTCCTCCTCCGTGCTATGAAGCCAAGGAGGTAAACCAGCATATCCCGGCCTAATTCCACTTGGCTTTGATGTCCCATAGGGCAAACCATGAAACATAACCACCTGATCGCCCTTATAAACAAGGGCAAAATTGTCCTTCGCTACACGCTCCAACAACTCCTTCAACGAAACCCGCTTCGCCTGTACCGAAATAACTTTGTCCTTCAACGTCGGATCAAGATGCGCCTTGATCCCAGACTCCTTCTTAACCCTATCAAGAACAGCCAATAATGACGCACCTCTCGAATCAATCGAGTAAGTCTTATCTGTATGCTTTGTTAAAGTGAAATCGCCCTCCTTGCCATAAGAAGACGATACAATGAAGAAAAGAAGAACAAAAACAAAAAGAAGTCTAAACATATCACACCCCCTGATCAAACCGGATACCAAGGGACACCCGAATAGGTCCGTGTGAACAGTCTACTAAAAGATAGAATAATCGGGTTTCAGCCGATTACCTTGCCGGATGTCTTTCTCAGAAAATTGGAGGCAAGAAATAGCAAACGGTTTACGAGTGAACAGCCTAAAACAAAAATAAAGGAAATGTTAAGAATAAAACAGAATAAAAAAAAATTTAGTTTCGGCTGGCTACCTAAATGCCCCTGATCATCAAAAATCAAACAAATAGGCATAGCAGTTGGGTTCTATGGTTTTTTCGTAGTCGGGGTTCCGATACCTATATTTCTTGCTTCCTATCGAGTTGTCGGGAGAAATATTAAGGGCATTCTGTCTCAGCCTAAGTTGATCTTCCCATTGCGAAAATCAACCGTAAGCTTCTGCCCTCGCAAGAAATCTAATCCAAGGAGTCCATCAATACTCGTACTCGATGGTAACGTGTGACATAGCACTGGGAATTTAACCTTTCCCTGCCCCAATGCCGTTATCTTATTCAATTCAACACCACTTCCCGTGGTTACTTGAATACGGTCTGACGTTAGCGATGGATCATACCCAATGGCAACAAACATCCCGACGTTGACCATTGTTCCGGTTGCACCGGTATCAAGTGCTAAGCGTAGAATAACACTTCCTAAAGGACCCTCCAACTCGGCATGGACGACAACAAGACCTTGACGTGGGTCAAACGAAAAGATCATAAAACGATGGCCGTGTCTTCTGGAATTGTGCCGGTATAGAGCATCACAAATCTTCTGGGCCGCAATTCGACAGCCTTGCGGTAGACCTCATCCCTGTCCTTACCGTGATAGAGAACCTTCCCACGTTGGACTGCAAGGTTTTCATATGTTTCTGGGTCCCCAACCAGAACCCATTCTGACTCAAACACGGATTCAATTTCGGCAAGGGTCATGACATCATCCATAATCAGCACTTCTCAATCGAGGTGGTTCTATTATATATGGATTCATCTTCTGTTTTTGCATTCATTGAAGTCATTAATCCATACCACATCTGGGATGATTATATCTGGTTAATAAGTTGAATGTATACCACCTGGGCCAATGATAGAGGTGCCCTTAATTCCGTCTCCCGCAGCCTCTTCAAAATCGCTCCAATCCTCATATTCCGTCGCCATCTGCTTGTATGTTTCTTCCCGGATCATTTGTTCTTTAGCGGAAGACTTGAGCAAGAGACCGTCCTCGTTGGGACAATGCGCATTCATCAGGGTTCTATCCCCACCAACACCAGCGGTACAGCAGGCACCCCGCGTCCTTGTCGAATCACGTTATAGAGTTCGCCTTCATAATAGGCGACCCCGGAGCTCATCCGGCTTTGAAGAGACTTCATGGGAAGAATCTCGATTCCAACATCAATGTGGTCTCCGATATAGAAAGCCAAATGTTTCACAAACAGGTCGTAGGCCACAAAAGCATATTTGCCAAACTGCACTTCTACCGCAACGCGGTCTTTAACAAAGTCGGTCTGATTGTAACTGAAAATGGGTTTTTCACCCGCCGCCTCGATTTCGCGTTTCTGCTCCTCTGCTGGCATAGCCAGCGTTTTTCGAATCAACTTCTCCGTCTTTGTAACCCAATAACTGACTCGGCTTTACCAACAACTTTTTTTGAAAGACCTTGGGCTCATTATTTAGAGACACTCATTTCAAGGACACCAGTTTCATCGTAATCAAGATTGATATGCTTGCGCCATACCTGTTCTTGTTTTTCTGCAGATTTTCTATTTTGGTATCCTTTTACCTCAATGGGAAACCCTCGCTCAATTTTGATCGCAGCCCATATTTTTTGTTTATTTGCAACAGTCATTTTACTCGTTCCTATCCTCATAGATTCGTTTATGCCACGAAAACACATTTTTATATTCCATAAACGTGCAACTCTCATCAAGACCGCTTATCTTAAATGTTGGACGGTTTAGTTGATTTACAAATACACTTCTCCTCTCATTATCCGCTACGACATTGTATGTTGCATGAGTATTTTGTATTGATAAATGTATGTCATTAAAACGCAAAAGGCCAGAATAAATTGGCGTAGAGTGTTCAACTTCGAATAGAGCACGGAGCTTACTTGCGCCCCGGTCAATCCAAATAACATCTATTTGTGAAAGAACCCCTTCTACTGAATAAAACTTTTGAGGGATTGAAGACATACACTCAAATGGATCAGCTATTGACCAATCCAGCCTTCCTCTGTCATTTCGTGGGATCCAAATATCAAAGCCTTTAATCATTCCAATTGAGCCTATTAAAGTTTGTACTTGAAAATGTGAAAGCAAAGGCATTTTAATTAACTGCGAGGTTTCTATTATAGAGTGTAGCTGCTGCCAGCCCCAATATGCTTCAGCATTAAATCTTCCGGCATTGGCAATATAAAGACTATTTCCTTCTTCTTGTAAGTAAATTTGCACTTTGTATTGGCCATCACTTGCAGGAGATATTGAATGGAAAATATCTTCATAATCCGAATATGGAATAAATAATGGTTCCTTTTGCCCCTCCCATAGAAAACATACTACAGAGGGATAACCTTCAAGCTGTTGCAGATCATTCTTTCGTAATCCGTAAAAGGTTTGCCCCTTTGAGTGGACCTTCGAGTAACGGATATATATTCGTGCCGCACCTTCTCCCACGTCATATAAAGATAAGCTATTTTCAAGCTTGTATATTTTCCCATATCTTTTAGATAGTTCTTCCAGAAAAGCACTTTTTGTATTGTTTGGCATTAGTTTTTTTCAATTGTTTGAAGGTTTACTGCCAAATAACGACCTGAGGGGGAAAAGTTAGCTGAAATCCGGCACTTCCCATTGAGTACAAACATGGTGTTATGGTAAAGGTGATTTATAAGGAAGTCAATCTGCGGTTGTAGAAGCTACGGGGGGCGAAGTTGAAGCCCAAACACCGCATTCGTTTGCGGCGGGTCACCAAAATACCATAGATCGTCAAAAATCAAACAAATAGGCAAACCGGTTGGGACGGGTGCCCCCCAGACCTTTAAGGTGAACGGAAAAGAAAAGTTCGTTTCGCTCCGGAAGGTCCTGATAGGCCAGGGTAGCCGACCAACACTCGGTCAGATACATTAACCCGTAATGCACCTCCACCGGCTGGGCTTCGTTTCGATCATAATAGGCTTTGGCCGCAACGTGCATTCCCCCCGCAAAACGGGCCAGAAAATGTCCCGTTAAGAACTGGATGCGAGGCGCCGTAAAAAGATCGCCCAGATACAGCGGGTTATACGGATCCCCCACCTGGGCCATCTTCCCCCCGCGTGTAAAACGCTCCCCAATGACAATCTTAATACGATCCCGGATGTTAAAATCCAAG
>SBBA01000106.1 GCA_005239925.1 Candidatus Troglogloeales bacterium
GGGGGTTGTGTCTTTCAGTTTTTAGAGATACCCTAAATGGACTTCATCCTGTACCTTGTGACCTAAAGGTAATACTAAAACAAGATTCTGTCAATATATGTTTGTTCAGAAAATTGTCACAAAATATTGCTATCTGTACACATCTTTTCTAGTTGAATTCATAATGAAAATTTCTAACAGCGCTGCTGGTCTTTACAGGATCAACCACAAACCGGAGCATCGCCTGTAACGCCAGTGCGGTTTCAAAGGCCGTGCCAGTGGGAGAACCGAAGCTGCCATCGGAATTTTGTTGGCCGACCAGATAATTGCTGGCCAAGACAATAGGAGCACCTATATTAAATGTCCTCTGAAAATCCTTGAGTGTAAGAAGAGAGAGGGCAGTATAAAAAACCTCACTGGGGAAACCTTTTGCCGCACCCCATCCACCATCGGTGTTCTGACTGCCTAAAAGAGAGGCCAAGGCCTTGGAAACAGTATCCGTATCTGCTGCATTAGCTGCACGTAAAGCGCGAAGCGCCGAGAGGGTATCCACCACGTCGCTGACGAAAATCTTTTGCAGATCGAGCCCCCAACCGCCGTCTTCCTGTTGCGCCAATTTAATGGAGGCAACCCAACTGGATACATCCCCACCCGCTGCAGAAAGGACTTCAATCTGATGGAAAAGACCATCCACCGTATCCGGCGATTGGGCTGAGAGGAAATTCAGGGCGTTGTTTAGGGTAGCGTCGGAGATTTCCAAAAGTTGAAACGTGCGCGCAGTTGTGGCCGTGGTCTGGAATGTCGTATTCAGCGATGTCGCTGTCCCACCCCAACTGCCGTCGGGGTTCTGCGTGGAACGGAGATAGGTTATCCCTGCATCAATATTGGATTGATTGGCGGTCTGGGCGTATACAGGTACTGTGCTCATTAAGAGAAGTACAAGGCCAACCACAACTATGAAATTACTCTTTAACATTTATTGGCTGTCTCCCTTAAGTCAAAATCAAATAGATAAAGACCGCTATAAAAAAAGGATAACGAGAATCCAAAATACTTTCCTTGCCTTTATCCCTTCAATAATTAACCTCTGTGTTGTCTTATCAATCTGTGCATTGTGTGCATTGGCCTTAATCTCCGCTAGTAACGTTGTATAATTTAGAAGAAGTGAAGTGACAGTAAGTCTACCAACCTCAGAACCATGTGTTAATGACCATGTTGGTTCATTAGTTCTTTTCTGAGGGTCTTCTGCATAAGTAAGCAGAGTGAAATATGCTCCAGAGCCTGAACGATATGAAAGAATCTCAAAGATCCAATCCCAAGGCACGTAGTGTTCTTTACGAGTTTTTGCAAAGCTCTTTATTTCTTTTATCCCATTGGCATCAGTGATTACTTGAGTATCTGCTAGCATTAGCACATAGGCAATGATCAAAAATGTCAATCCTACTAAGAACTCGATGTCACGGGTAAATATAGATAGACCAACACTAGAAACTGCTAAAAGAACAAGAATCGCTATGCCCCATTTTTTTTGCATCGTATATATTGCCATGATGGACTACCCTCTTTTATTGTTGGGACAAGGATGCTTCATGTATATGCCCAGTACCTTCGAATAACCAGTGCTTGTCTTTCTATCAAATCAATAAGCAGCAGCGTCAAATAGGTTATCACCACATAAAGGGCTGTAATAGCAATCAGGCCAACTACTGGGAAAAGCGTAGCAGCAATAAAGGCACCAGCTTTGAGCATTACAATGGTCGCTCCCAACCAAGTGAGAATTTCTGCCACCTTTTGGGCTTCTGAAAGGTTAGGATTTGATACAATATCCACAACCGTAATTGTAAATCCCAATAGTGTAAGAAAATTCGAAATCTTCGATGCGAGCTGAACCGTATTGCTTTTTGGGATGTAACCCTTGTCATGTGTCGTCGACACCCAATCTGCCAGAGATGAGAAAAAAGCCGAAAGCAATGTAAAAAAGCCGCCCGACAGTCCCCCACTGATTAAATAAGCGCCCTCACCAGTAGCAGGATCAAACACCACATAACCAACGCCTATCCATCCATTTACAGTGAGATTCCTTTTAGGTATTGTTACCTCTTTTCCTGTATTGACTGCATTGGCAATATCCGTTTTTATACTTTGATCAATCTCCAAGTTGGGCAAAACAGACGCGAGATTCGATTTATTAATTTGGAAAATTGGAATTCCTTGATTGTTGGCAAGTTTCAGAAGTTTAACTGCCGATATCCCTTCCAGACTTGTTTGAGGAAATAATTGCTCCCAGATCGCGTGCTCCAAGGCAGAGGACAGACCCCCTGATGAACGAAGGTAATTTATTGTCTGTTCTTTATTTCCATCCTTTGGAAAAAGAGCAAGCAGGTTTCGATCCACATCAACTCCCATTCCACCATCTTGAGCAGAGATAGGAATATTGAATAGGAAATTGACCTTTAATAAAAAGGAAGCCATTATTTCTGATGGCAATCTTGTTACTGCAATATTATGTTGATTGGCCATAATATTATTGAGTGTGTCAAGTTCTCCATAATAGACTTTTCCAATAGCTATCAAAATATTCCCAAAAATGTCGTCTCTGGCAATGTCGGTAAAATCTCTTAACGCAACTTTGGTTTGTATAGATTGTAACTCCTGTTTTCCTTGCTCTAACATTGATCGTGTAATCTTGTTTAAATTAAGAACTAAGGCGTGGTATGATCCTGCCGTGACTTTATTTTCAATCCTATCAAGACTGACATTAGGTCCTGAAAACAAAATTACCACGGTCTGATCCTGGCCCATCTTAATGGGAGCCCCCTCTGCCACAACAAGGCCATTAACCTGTATCCTAGGTTTCAAGTTTATAAGATAAGCTGGTATTGTAGTATTTGCTGCACTAGCTTCAATAACTGCTTCATCTGCCGATGTTGCTGCACCGTAATTTAAGGTAATACGCTTAGCTGCTAACTCCGGCAGGCTGGCGGTATAGGTGAGTTCCGGACCAAAGAAGTCCTGAGTAGTTACCTCAAGGGTAATCTTGTGCCGAAGGCTATCTGGAAGAACAGAGACTCTGCTTCCTGTAACAACATTTTTGTATGGTAATGTATTGGGAAGAATGGGGAATGCTTGTGAAACGACCGTCTTCTTCCCAATAAGGCCCTCCACAGTGGTATTGGGGAGATTCGTGTTCAGATAGTTCCGAACCCTTGTCTGAAAGTCGGTGAGCGCCGCCTGTATCTGCGCCTCACTCACGTTACTCACTGCTCCGGTGACCGTGTCAATCGTTGCCGTTGTCTTCAACCGATTCACAAAGGCTTGGGCATCAAAAGGAACAGCCGTTTTTAGATCAACCCCCTTGGTAAAATTGTGCTGCTTGAAACTCGCATCCAGTGGAACCCAAGTGTCTCCCTGTTTATGGATTGCTCCGCGTGAAGGAATATAATCCACATACGCCTCCACCCAAACATGCTCCATCCGCGCCGCGACAATCTTGCCGCCTGAAACAAGACTGGTTACTGGTGTTCCCCCACTTCCAATAAAATTAATGGCTGACCTTTCATCCGTAAAACCCCCGACC
>SBBA01000163.1 GCA_005239925.1 Candidatus Troglogloeales bacterium
GTGAGACTCGTGACCATCGACCACCAAGGGAATCAACCCCTGCCAACAGGATAAAATCGCCTTATTCCGCTTCAAGTGGCTATACATCTGATGAATCGCTTCACGCAAGGTATCGGAAGAAAGTTGCGCACAAACACGGCTGGATGTTTCTCCCCACGCGCACACCTGCGCCCTTTCCCGCCACAGACCCTCTCACGGAAGACCATGTTGCCCCGGGCCATAGCGCCGCAAGCCATCAATTGATTCAGTTGAGAACGAAAAAAAGTCAATCCCCCTATCGAATCCCAAATCCAGCGATAGGAATGGGTGGTCAGGTTGAATGAGGATTCACTCCCTTTTTTTGAAAATAAACACACACCCGAACCCTCTACACCGTGCGGTTGATCTTTATTTCTCCATTTTTAACCCCATTTCCTCCGCTTTTGAACAAACCTATCCCTTCCTCTCCGGCAAACACCTTCTCCCCTACAACCCTAAAAAACATCAGGTCACCTCACGAAGCTCAAAACAACGACGCCGAATCTCTTCAAACAATAAACACCGCTTCCCATCCCCAGCCAACCTCAAAAAAACCTGCCCCGCATGATGCACAATTCGTCCCGCAATCTGCACCATCTTCCACCGAAACGTCCCAATCGTATGCCTCGCCCACGATCCCGGACACAACTGCTTAAACCCAATAAAAAGATTGTACGCGATCACCCCAATCCGAAAAAAAACCGCATTCGCAAAACGCTCCCCACACGGCATCTGCCCCATCCCAAATCCACTCTTTAACTCCTTGTTAAAATGCTCCGCCTGCCCCCGCTGCTGGTGCCACACCAAAACGTCATACGCACCCTTCTCCTCCATCGGAAAATTACTCGCAATCGCATGATAAAAATACCGCCTCTCTTCTCCAAACAAATCCCGCTCCACCTGCCTCAACTCCCTCTTAACAATCAGCCGAAACGCTCGCTTCGTCCGCTCCATCGTATGCACCGTCTCCCCAACCTCATAACCACAGCCCAAAACCGGCTCCTTCCAATTCTCTTCTGCAATCCCCGCAATCGCTCGTTTCACCGCACTATCCTTATCCGCCGTGATCGCCCACATCACCCCATCCTCATTCAATGCGTTGATTAATCCCCCATCGTATGACGCACTGTCGGCTCGGTACCTCTCTATCCGCTTCCCCGCTGGCATCCGACTCTTGCACACACCATAAAAATCAGCATGCCCCCATCCCGGCGACACATTCCCTTCCCAAAATTCATCATACAAACATACCGGCGTCTCAAACAAAAATCCCAACATCGGCATATACCCCTTCTCCCCCTTATACGTAAACTGCGCTTCCCGCTTCTCCCCCTCGATCTGTACCGCATCCACATCCAGCGTGTATCCCTTTCTCGCCTCTTGACCCAATATCCACTTATTCACCCCATCCCGTACCTCCCCAAGCCCCATCAATCCCTTCTGCCCACAGCCTGGATCACCCATCCGTCTCAGCCAATCCCCCACCGTCGCCGCATCCGGAATCACTTCACATCCCATTAGCCCCAGCAAACCCCTTTCCTCCTTCAACTCCCGCAAGTCGTCCAGATGGCAACCGCCTCCCATCAACATCAAGATCAACGCCTCCACAAACACCGACGGCTCATACCCACGATTGCTCCCAGGGGCTGGCAAATGCTCGTTCACTAGCCCTCCCAGTTTTAGTCGATGACAAAATTCCGCCATCAGGGCTAAACCCCCATGCGCCGTCAGCGCTTCCCCCGTCCTACCTAACTTGAATCCCAATACCGTCTGTCGGATCATCTCTTTGGCCCTCCTGTTTATTGTGGTTTCACCTGTAAGGTGAGTATTCTACTCACTTGAAACCCAATACCCAAGAGGGCTTTCTAACTTTCTCCAACTCCTATCGCTATTTTAGGGTACCCTTGCCTATTGTAAGTTCTCTTTCCTCCTCTCTATCCAACCAAGTGGTATGCCTATCTGGTTTTTGGGTTTTAATGGGTCATTGACACCGAAAAAAATGGTCTGGTAGAATTTACGTTCCTCTAAGAGAGAGAAACGAAACGTCGTGAAACCGTTTGTTATTTTAAAATCATGGGCCGTCCTCCTTGTCGTTACCATCATTGGAGCCGTTTGCCCGTCTTTGTCCCTGGGGTATGAAGCGGTTGTAGTAGCCCAAGGGGGTGCCCTCAAAGGTATCGTCACACTCAACGGCCCCGTGCCGTCCCCAGCCGTCTTTCAGGTCAGTCGGGCCCCTTTCAGCCAATATTGCGAGAAAATTTCAGATGGCAAAGGACATATCGCTCTGGAGGAATACCACATCGGCCCCAATGGCGGCATGCAGGATGTGATTGTCGCCGTACAAGCCGTCAAAAAAGGAAAGCCGTTTACCCCGGTCGACTCCCGTTTTTTTGCGACCGATTGCATGTTCCATCCTGCCGAGGTCTCTCACCATGAAATGATGCGAGAAGATGCTCAAGGCCGCGTCCACCACATCCATCCCCTTGTTACCGTTTTTCAGGAGAGCCAGCCCATCTCTGTGATTAACCAGGATCCGATTCCTCACAACGGACAGCTCTTTCAACAGGAAAACGGTCATATCTTGTTGAACTTTCCGATTCCAGTTTCCGAAAAGAACTGGGGCGGTGTTCCCCACTTTAAAAAAGGCAAGAAAATTGTCCAGATGATTTGCGGGATGCATGAGTATATGCAGACCTACGGCCTGGTCGTGGATAACCCCTATTATGCCAAGACAAAACGGGATGGCCAATTTGTCATTGATCATCTCCTGCCCGGAACCTATCAAGTATGGGCATGGCATCCTCGTTTCAAGCCAATGATCAAAGAGGTAACGGTATCAGAAGGGGAATCGCTTTCGTTAAATTTTGAATTTCAGTCCAAGTGGGTGAAGCCCCGGATATTTGAGTCCATAGCCGGATTTCGCGCCCTCCACGCGGAGGGGGGCAACTAGCCCGCCGACGGGCGGGGGCGAACTAGCCCTCCCGTTGGTCGGTCTGGAACCCGCCGACGGGCGGGGGCGAGCTAGCCCTCCCGCAGGCGGCGTTCCGCCCGTTGGTCGGTCTGGAAATGCGGGTGTCGTTATATATTTACGACCTCGTCATTCCGGCAATTTTTAAGCCGGAATCCAGAGTTGTCTGTAATGGCGTAACTCTGGATTCCGGATAGAGTCACTCCGGAATGACGGGAAGGGGAGTTTTCTCTCAGATACTATAAGCGGTGTGGTAGAAGATGTATGTTACAAACAAAAAGTCAAACAAGGAGGCGTGGGTAATGAAAACTTTAAAGCAGATGGTACTGTTTTCCATTTTAACCTTTTTAATCTGGTCGGGGCAGGTGTATAGCGCCGAACCGGTGAACAATGCAAAGCCGGATTGGCAAAAGAAACTCGAACAGCAGGAGCTAATTGAGGCAACTGCAGAGGGAATCCCTCAAGCAGCCGGCCGGATGAATATGTTTCATGAAAAGGTGATGGAACAGTTTTCCAACGAAGCGGCCAGCCATGAGGGACACAATATGGCACGCCCCGCAGGCACCTTTGCCGCCATGAGCGGGCCGGGTCATCAGCTCGATATGTTCTCCGGCATGATGCAGCAGGGCGTGTTGCTTGGCCCCACACAGGTGGCAACGGAATCGGTTGTCGCAGGCGGTCGTTGCCCCAAAAGCGCCCCCGTGAAAGAGTTTGATATTACCGCGATCAACGTCGAGATCACGTTAAACCGATGGCTCGATTTCTATCCGGGATATATGTACACCCTGACGGAAAATATGGATGCGGTTCGCGCGGAAGAGGCAAAAAATGCGGCGGCGCGGGAACAGGAAAACGGCGAGGCTGCGGCCACCGTGGGAAGCCAGAACGATTTGATTACCCCGCTTGTGATTCGGGCGAACCCCGGCGACTGCGTCCTCATTACCTTAAGAAACCAAATTGCAGATGAAGAGCCGGTCGGGTTCCACCTGCATGGCTCTTCGATGTTGATTAAAAGTACAGGGAAGCCCGCGACGGCCACTAATCCTGATACCACCGTGCCCCCAGGCAAGGCCCAGACCTACGAATGGTTTATTCCGCCTACCATGCAGGAGGGGGGATTGACATTTCACAGTCATGGTCATCGGCTTCAAACCGGGTTGGGTCTGGTTGGAACCTTTGTCGTCGAACCTGCCGGTGCGAAATACCTCGATCCCTTCACCGGAGGACCACTCAAGTCCGGTTGGGAGGCGATGATCGTGGACTCGGATAATCAGGCAGATTTTCGCGAGTATGTCATCATGTATCACGAGGTGGGGGATGAGGCGTTTCGTCCATTAAGCAAAAGTGGCGAGATGATTCCACAGCGCGACCCGATTAGCGATGCCTACCGTCCTGGCGCCCGCGCGCTTAACTATCGCAGCGAGCCCTTTGGCACCAACAATCTCGCCAATCAGGAGGCCAAGTTTGGATTTGGCGATGAGGCCGAATCGTATAGTTCTTACACCTTTGGCGATCCTGCAACGCCGATTCCACGGGCGTATCTGGGCGATCCGTCCAAGTTCCGGCTGGTGCATGGCGGGTCGGATATCTTTCACTCTCATCATCCGCATGGCGGAACCATTCGCTGGTCGCGTGATCCCAAGGCCGAAAAGGTCAGCCTGTTTGATGCGGGCAAGAGTGGCCCAGTGAAATTTCCCCCCATGCGCGAAAACAGCGAACGGGTGGACGTTCAGGTAATTGGGCCGCAGCAGGTTTTTGATCTGGAGCCGGAATGCGGCGCAGGTCTCTGTCAGCATCTGGCCGCCGACTTCCTGTTCCACTGTCACGTCGCGCACCATTATGTGGCAGGCATGTGGAGCTTCTGGCGCGTCTATAACACACTTCAAATCCCCGGCTTTCAGCAGGATATTATGAAGCCGCTGGCCGAGCTTCCCGATCGGGCCGGCAAGATACAGCCTGCCATTGATTCGACCGCCTTAATTGGAAAGAAGGTTGACTGGTTTGGAAAGACGTGGGAGATTACCAAAAATAAAACCGACTTTAAGGCGAATCCGGCCCAGGTGTCCATTAAAGATTGGGTCACGGCCATGCTCCCCACACAGGGGAAGCCAGGTCATGCCGATGACGAACGCGGTCAGATATTGGCGCACGATGCAACGGTATGGGATTGGTCGTGGGACGGTTCATTGGCGATGACGGAACCGGAGACGACCCAGACGTGGCCGCGCTATAAGGTACCCGATGAACATATGGGTATCAAGGTGGGGCCGGGAAAGCCGCGCAAGATTGCGTTTGATACGAAGGGAAAATTGGCCTGGCCGCACATGCAACCCCATTTTGGCAAGCGGCCTCCGTTTGCCCGCAATCACGGCCCTGCGCCTTGGCTTGAGCCGTTTAATATCGAAGACGGCGGGGATATTGTCAAGGACGATTTTAATCCCTATAGTGAACCAGGCGGCAAGACTGGTGGCGGTGGTGTCGCCGGTATCGAAACCGTACGTCCAGCCCGTCCGGGCGAGCAGGGGCCTTGGTCGCTTTGTCCAAAGCAGAGCGATAATCCGGCGGAACGCAAATTTTACCGGATTCAGGTAACGGGTCAGTTGCCCATCACCCTGGCCAAGGGCGATGCCAAAAATCCGCCCGTTGTGGATGAAGACGGGCTGATCTATGTCCTCATGGAAGAGCTGGATGAGGTGATGAAAGACCCCTCCAAGCGAATTCCGTTGGTTTATCGCGCCAATGTGTATGATTGTATTGACGTGATCCTCACCTCCACCTGGCGGGACAACCCGGAAAATGGACTGGCCAGCAAACTGAATATTCATTCCCACATGTGGCAGTTTGACAACCAGGCCTCCGATGGCGTGATCTCCGGCTTCTCTTATGAGCAGGCAGTTCGGCCTTATAAGGATGAGTTGGCCAATGATGGTCATGGGAATCATGGTCTTCCCCCTCCGATGAACGCGAAGATTGCTAAGAAGGCGAAGGCGGGCAACGATTATATCGTGGTCACCGACGCGAAAAAGGCGGCGCGATATCATGTTGGAACCAATCTGGCCATTGGCATGGAGCAGGTGGATACCTTTGAAATTCGCCGCATCAAATCAATTGACGGCAACGAAATCAAGTTTACCACGCCCCTCTCCTATGATCATGCTAAGGATGAGATTGTGAGCGTCGAGTATGTCCGTTACCGGTACTATCCGGACGTGGACCTGGGCACCACCTACTGGCACGATCATGCCTTTGGGATGATGTCCTGGCAACATGGGGCCTTTGGCAGCACGATTATCGAGCCGCCGGGTTCCACCTATCACGATCCGAAAACCGGCAAGCTGAAACGAAGCGGCTATGTGGTTGATGTGCATACCAATGAACCGCATTCGGTAGACGCGACGGGCAGTTTCCGCGAGATGGTGCTGCATATTCAGGATACGCTTTTCTCGACGGCGAATACCGTTTCGACGGGCAATCCACCAGAGCTGTTAGAGCAGGCAGCGGCGGCGGCCAACACCTTGGTGTATCCGATCGAAAAGCAGAAAAATATTATGTTGACGTCCAACCCCTATTTAAATGGGGGGACACATACGTCCGGCGGTGCCTTCAATATGCGTGTTGCGCCGCTCAATCGCCGGTTGTCGGTTGATCCCGATCCCTCGAAGGTGTTTAGTAGCACGGTGCATGGCGATCCCGATACGCCGCTGTTGACGGCCTATGTGGGAGATCCGATCATGATTCGCAACCTGGTGGTTGCCGTGAATGAGTCTCATACGCTCCATGTCACGGGCCACTGGTTCCGGTATCAGCGGTTTAACCCGGATTCGCAACCGAGGAACACCATTCATATTGGTATCGCAGAACGGCATGACGTGTCGATTCCAGCGGCTGGCGGCCCGCAAAAGATGGCGGGCGATTATCTCTATTATAATGGCCGGGCCTCGAAGATGACGGAAGGCGGTTGGGGCATTATTCGTGTCCTCGATAAGCCGACGGATGATCTGAAGCCCTTAAGGGGTCGTGAGATTGTGCCGAAGTCGGCCACGTCGGTGTGTCCTCCTTCTGCGCCGGTGAAGGACTTTAGTGTTTTGGCGATCAACCAGGGGCTTGTTTTTAATCCCCGTGCGGAAGAGGCGATAGAGGTCGATTTTGGTCGCAAACTGGAATTGGCCAATACCAACGGCAAGGTGTTTATCCTAGCCGAGGACAAGGCGCGGGTAGGCGCGGTCAAAGGAATTCAGCCGATGCCGCTAACCCTCCACGTGAATGTCGGGGATTGCATTAAGATTAACCTGACGAATGAACTGGTGGAAGGACGGGTCTCGTTCCACGCAGACAACCTGGCCTATAATCCACTGACCGACCAGGGGATTAACGTCGGCAATAATCCGGGCGATCAGACGATTGGGCCGGGCGAAAAGAAGTCCTATACCTTCTATGCCCATCCTGAAATCGGTGAGAATGCCGCGCTGGTTCAGGACTTTGGCAACCCGATTACGCATCACCGTGACGGCCTGTTTGGCGCGATTGTCATCGGGCCGAAGGGGTCTTCGTATCTCGATCCGGTGACGGGTGCGGATATTTCGATGAAGAACAGTTGGCGCGCGGACGTGGTGGTTGATCCCTTCATGCCGGGGAATGAAGGGCGTTCCAACTATCGCGACTTTTCGCTCTATTTCCAGGATGAGGACAACATCCTGGGCACGAGCTTCATGCCTTATCTGCAGAAGGCCGCGGGCTTGATCGGTGTGAACTACCGAAGCGAGCCGTATGACCTTCGGGTGGCGAACGGGTGTGACAAGCCGGGCACGATCTTTACCTGCGTTTCGGAGGGAGAGACGGGCGATCCGGTGACTCCCATTCTGGAGGCACATGCTGGGGATCCGGTTGCCATTCATGTGTTTGGGGCGTTTAGCGAGCAGAACGGGATTTTTGGTGTGGAGGCGCATCAATGGCGTGAAGAGCCTTTCATGCCAAAGTCCGACCTGGTGTCCAATATCGAATTTGGCGGGGGTGAGACGATGAATGCCTATTTTGAGGCCGGCGGGCCGTATCGGCTTCCTGCGGACTATCTCTACACGAACCATCGGATGGCCTATCAGGAGGGGGGACAGTGGGGTTTCCTGCGTGTGCTCTCTCCCGAAGATCGCCGGATTCTCCCGATCAATCGTGTCGCGGCATCCGTACGAAAGGTGAGTCTAAGCGGTACGGAATAGACAAAGTCTTTACTATTCCAAAAAGCTTCTAAAAAATGTGAAGGGGCAGGCTAATTACAGCCTGCCCCTTTCTCGTACTTTCTTGATCGCGCCACTTTTCCTGAGACTGTAACAGCCTAAATCGAGAAATCAACCGGTTGGGGTTCCCCTTCGACCTTTTCATCGAGGGCCATTTGAATAATCTTTGTGCGTATCGTAAACACCTCCTTGTTCCCTTCCGTGTCAATCAACTCCCAGGTAATCCGGTCGCGTCCCTTATCCACATGGGGAATTAGCCGCGCGCCCTTTGGCCCAAACTGCGGCGAGAGGTGAAACTCAATCGCCTCTTCGGGACAAACCTTCACACAGGGGAGACAATCCCAGCAGTCGTTGACATATTTAAGATACGCCTTATTGGCGTTTTGATCTTTAACGATCAAATCGCCTGGGCACATGCGAAGACAGGGTGGCTGCGCCGCCCCGTAACAACCATTACATTTTTCCGGATCAACCCAAACGGGCATCGTCACCTCTCATTGTCATTGCTTTTTTCCTCCAGGGCTTCAATATCCGCCAAGTCTTTTTTCCTGCCTGTAGCCCGTTTGTTAAGGATCAATTCCTTTTTTCCCAAGTAATAGACAACCTGATCGCCGTAACGCCCTTCCACTCGACCGGTAACTGCTTCATCCCATGTCACACCGGTAATAGATGTTATAATATCAATTCGGACCGGCGGTACGCCCAACTGCACCACGTAATCAGGCGAAGAAAAATCGTCTATCGTTAACCCAACGGCATCGAAGCCGAAGGTATGGAGCGCCTTAAGAATCCGTTCCGCATTCTCAAGGTCGGGGCGCACAAAGAGATCGATGTCCCCCGTGTACCGTGGTTCTCCATGATAGGCCAGCGCATGCGCCCCCACGATAAGGTAATCCACCTTATGCGCGGCGAACAACGCGAGCAGTTCTTTGAAGTCTTGCGGTACTTCCATCCCGCTGTCTCCTCAACAGCTCAACGGCCTCCACGCGCTCTTCCGGCGACTTTGAAAGCCAATAGGCAAGGTTTTCCTTGACCTCCGAAAAATCTTTAAGTCTTCCCTTTCGGACGATCTTTTGTATCATAATTCGATATGCGCTGTCTCGGCTAATCCGCCACGGGCGGAAGCGAATAGACAGCTTCCGTTGGTCGCTGTGGGCAAGATAGAACCATACAAATTATCTACGCAAAAAACATAGATGTCACCCGCAGAGAGTATAATTCCGTATCAGTTACTTGTAAATGCGTTTTACGCGGCTATTGGAATGCCTTAACGGATTTCTTAAGTTATAACCGATCCTTTTCTCGTCCATGATGGTTCCTATCTGCTCTGGGTTATTTTCCCTGGTATGTCAGAAATCTTCTTAACAAGAACGTACTGCCAGTAACCATAAGTTCCATCTGCGTTGACTGCAGCAACCCATCGTTCCGCCGCCGCCCGCTTTACTTCTTCTAACGGATCGTACCCCTTTGTCTCAAGGATCAGGTGGCAAGGAGGGTCCGTTTTTAATCGAACAAGAAAATCCGGTACGTAGTCATGCATTTGGCCGTTGTGCAGGTATGGAATGGCAAACCCAAGCCCGGTGTTCTTGACGAACGCGTCTACAGCACGATTCGTATCCAGGTAATAAGCCGCGGATTGCTCCCACCGTTGTGTATCAGCTACCACATAGTTAAGGTGACTTTTATTCACCTCTCGTACGTCACGAGAGGTCCAAAAGTCCACTTCGGCCGTTCCACCTGGCCCTCGACTTGCTTCGTATCGTGGCACTTCAGGCGCTTCACCCTGTGAAGTATCGGGGCGAATGGCCTCAAGTAATCGTTCGACAGCCCAACCATAATACGGCGACAAAAACAGGTCTTTCTTATCCGCAGGAGGTTTGACCTCTACCTTCTGATCCAGGTATTGTTGAATCATTACAGCTAATTGTGGAAAGAGCTTGTGAGTAGGAATCGTGCACTGTTTCTGGGCTACGTAGTTTCGCGTAAGCCCAAGGGCAAGATCAAACACCAGTTCTTGAGTCCGACGTTTGGTCCGAAACTCCCTGAGCGTCACTTCATCGAGCCGGCCTGGCCCAATTAGTGAGGGTCTTCCCATGTTATTCACACTAAGTGCTTTCATCTCCACCTCCGGTGGTATATGCTCCGGGTCCAGAATAAGTGGGGGGACATTTACCCAATCCACCGTTATGCGATTGCGGATCGCCTGCGTGTACCCTTCAACGCGAGGGTATCGGATTTCATACTGAGCCTTCGATGGAATCGCGTGCACATGATGCCGTTTTACCGGTGGCGGTGTTTGACCGGATGGACTTGCCTTAAACGGAATGACCTCAAAGGGTACCCCAAATACCTTTGCAACTTCTTCTGAGAACTTTCCGTCTTCCGATAAATCATAATTGGTCCGTCGCAGCCCGCGTCCCACCACTTGCTCACAGAGCAATTGCGACATGAACGGGCGCAGACCAATAATGTGGGTCACCGTGCTGCAATCCCAGCCCTCGGTAAGCATCCCGACGCTAATAATACAGCGCACATCGCGTCCTGGGGGATGGAGTGGCCGTTCCAGTTTTTTGGCTAATTCCTCAAATCCTTCCGGGTAAAGGGGTCGTCCTTGCCTATCCGACGGCCAGGCCATCTTCCCCACCGTATCCAGCGTGAGTCGCATCCAACGTACCTCATCGCTTTTTGCTTCGCCGGTATCCGATTCATGCACCACTTTTGAGTCCACACGTATCGTATTCACTATGCCGTTTTGGTTCTTGAACCCCTCAATCTTTACGGGTGGAATCCCCGTTGGGGCCTTGTCTTCAGCGAGCCACTCATACATCACTTTGGCAATTTGTGTATTCTTGCAGACGAGAATAAAGACCGGAGAACGAGGGTCTTCCTGCTGCCTGGCCCATTGGGCTCGTTCCTCCTCCCATAACCCGCCCAGCATTGCAATGGGATGATGGGCATATTTCAAAATGGCCTCGGGCTTGGGGCTGGCCTTCTTACCGCCGCGTTCGGCAGGCGTCAGTTGCGGCAAGATCCAATGCCAGATATTAAAATAGCCCGGGATCGCAGCCCCAGTCGTGTCGCGCACGGCCAGTTGTGGAATCTTGACTAAACCGGATTCGATGGCGTCAATCAATCCGAAGTCACTGACCACCCACGGAAACGGCCGGTTGGTCGCCTGCCCGACCCGGCCGAGAAAGTAAGGTGTTGCAGACAGATCCACGCAAAAGTTAATGCCTCGTAACTTGTGGATGCGATCCAGACCCTCGATCCAGACGGTTGCTTCCTTGAAAAAGTTTTCCGCCTCCTCTTCCTCACCGAAAAGATCCGCTTCATCCTCATCACGCTCCTCGCGTTTGATTCGATACGCATGATGCGCCTCATCGTTTAAGACAAGAATATTTTGTTTCCCACCCACCTCTCGACCCAGCACGCGGTTTACCAACGAAGTATCGCTTTCCACGTAGCGAACGGATTCCACCCGAACCTTTTTGATATCCTTGTCCCGCTCCTCACCACCATCCAAAACGGTGAGCATGCCAGCTGATACTTGCCGTTCAAAATCCTCCAAGGTTAGATAACGTGTCCCTCTTGCCGTTGTTGTTTTGTCACTGATGGTAATTGTCTCTTTGGTGCGAACGGCCACCCCCGCCTTGGTCACTTTCGCGCTTACTCCGCCCGCCTGGATTGCTTGCGGCTCAAAAACGTGCCAATTGGTGATCAGCACGCGTCCCTGGGTTAATAACGGTATCAGATGCGGCGGGACCAGGTCTCTTGTGCGATACAAGCTGGCCTCGGCTTCATTCGTGTCCAGTTCCCGCAGCCGATTACGGATTGTCACGTTGGGACAGACAATCAGCACCACATCGGAAAACCGCGCATCGCTCCGATTATTCACCTTGTTCAGAATACTCCAGGCAGAAAGCATACCCATGACGGTTGTTTTGCCTGTGCCGGTTGCCATTTTGCATGCATAGCGAAGAAAGCCCTTATAACCTTGCGCCAGGCTTTCCTGGCCGAGTTCCTCTCGTGGCACCTCAATGCCTTGACGAAAATCCGACCGCGCCTCTATAAGAAAAATGATGGTTTCTGCTGCTTCCAGTTGGGCGAAAAACAAGCGCTGCTCTCGACCATCGCGCCGCCACCAGTGCAATAACTCCAAGGTTGTCCGAGTCACGCCGGGATACCCCTGTTCACGCCACTTTTTGACCTCTTGCCGAATCCGATTAACCAGTTTCAGCTCAATCGCGGTGCCAACAACCTTTCCATATTCCTTTTCAGGCTTGGCCTTCGGGTCACGATAGAAATAGATGGCCGGCCGTCGCCCGGGGCGTCGCTCGGGGGCTTCTCCTTCGACAATGTGCCAATGTTCCTTTGGCTCATCGAATGGAGAATTTAGAATAGGTTGTGGGACTTCGTACTGATTCATTGATTCAGTTAACGCATGAGCAACAGAGAAGACAATGGCAATGAAATGATCCTGGGGTCGTCAGAGGCAGCTTCATCCATTAAGGTCACCAAAATGCCAAAGGGGGCATTGTAATGAGCCTTTTCGATGAACGATCGCAACCCCTGCGTGTCTTTGTAATCGATCCGACGACGATATTTTACCTCAATAGGAATGCGCTGTTCGCCGATGGTCAGCACAAAGTCAACCTCCGGTTCTGCGCCGCGTTCAGGGAAATGGGCCACATTAAGATTGATAATCGAACGCAAGAAATAACCGGTTACGCTTTCAGCAATATGACCCGCAAGATCCGACAAATGGGGAGATTGTTCTAATCCGTCCGGTGTAATAGGAACAACCTCTTGAAGCCATGCCGCGCGCAAGGCGTGATCGCAGAGGCAAAGCTTGGAGGTGCCACGGCGGCGCTTTAATTTCAACTCCAAAGGCTCGACAAGCCGTAAGAGCAGTGTGCCATCCAAAAATCTTAAGTAAGCAAACACCCGCTGCCAACCGATATTCGCGTTCATCGCCCGCCTAATTTCTTCAAGATAAAGCGCTTGCGAAGGGGACTGCCCGATGTACCGACACGCCAACCGGAAAACCTCCTCCAAAAGGTGCTCATCACGTTTCTGCCCTTTAGGACCCATACGAAGATCATGTTGAATGGCCCTTCGTATCACGGTCTCGTTGAGAAGATCGGCAACCCTCTCCCAGGGTTGGTCGGGTCTGGCATGAGCGATGGGGTATGCACCGCGTTCAGAGAAGGCGGCAAAGGCCTTATGACGAACAACATGATGCTGTTCCCCGTGTTTTCTTAATTGCTGCCAGAACGCCTTGTCCTTCAGTGGCCCAAGCCCATTCGGAGGGAGAACAGGATCCAGTGTCCCATACCCTTGCAGTTCAGCAATTTCACGCAAGTGCAACGGGCCCATCTCAAGCGTGCTAAGGCGACCTGCTAGGCTGTCTCGACCCGCCTCAATACGAAGCGCGGAGCTGCCGGTCACTAAAACTCGTACCGGATGCATATCAACGAGATGTTTTAATTGGGGAGGCCACTCCGGAAGGTTTTGAACCTCGTCCAGGAAAATATACGCTTGCTGACCTGCATGAGCCGCCCGATGGAATGTTTTTTTAAGAATATGTTCGGCATACCACCGACTAAGTTCCAGAATGGGCTCGGCCAGTTTTTTAAGTTGCGGCAGTTCATCGAATTGAATACGGAAAATTCTTTCTGCAGCAACCCCTTCATCTAAAAGTGTATGAATAATTTGGTTGACAAGGGTGGTCTTTCCTATTTGACGTGGACCCCGCAATACCGTAACAGGCGCCAAGCCACGCTTTACTCCCGATAGTGCAGGTTCGAATGCCCAGCGACGCATTGGAGGCAGACCGAATATCCTCTCGCCACGCCACCATGGGTTATCATCCCGGATTGTCGCCTCCAGGCCGTCCGTCAGTAAGTTAAAAAGCGCACGGGTCTTCAACTCTTCATCTCGCTAAGACGCTTCACCACCAACAACTCATTCCCTCGATCATCAATCACTTTAACGGCGATTTGTTTATGTTCACCGGCCTCAAACGGCGCGCTGATCGTGCCGGAGAGATGATCCCAGACGCTTTCCTCGTATTCACCTTTCAATGCCTTCTTGAGATTCTCCCATGCACCGGTGCGTGGGAAGAACGCCTGGGACACATGAAAACAGAGGTCATTGTAATCGGTGTCCAGGAACCAGGCCGGGACGTCCTCACCTCTCCGGGAATCCACTTTCATCGTGATCGGGTCAAACACATCCAAACCCAACAGTTCGACTTGATACTTCTTCTCTTTTGGCCGGTGGACTGCAATTTCCGGTTGGCCGCACACGCTAAAGATGTGGCTTGCGCGCATATGTTTGAGAAGATCGCCCATCATCAAGTCGGGCGTTGCCTGCACATAGGTCGCTGGCACCCCCACCACCTCGGCGCACTTATCCACGAGAGTCCGAGCGTTGGGCTGAATCGCAAAGCCGATGACATAGAGATGCGTGTAGCTTTTTGCATGGGCCTCACGTGCGGCTTCGTATACGCGCTTTTCGCTCACCGCGCCATTTTCAGGGCCAAAGACAAAGGCAACCGGTTTCTCATCGCCATTGGTTACCAATGCTTCTGCGGAAAGTGACAGCGTCTTAGCGGGTGGGCGGACGTTCTTGAATAGTACCGTTTTGTTTCCTTCTAGTCGCAGAACAGGGCTTCTTCGGAGTACTTCTAACATTCGATCGACAAATGAGCCGTATGCCTCGGCGGAGATAGCGCTGGAATCTTCGACGCCATCTCCTTCCCAATCCACGGGTGTCGGGATGGTCGCCTCCACGCAGAAGGGGCCAGTGACACGCGTGATGCGGCCTACTTCCTCCGGACGATCCACCAGCACTTCTTCTTGGGGCGGCTCGTTGTTGGCAATGGATTTGAGTGTGATGTGTGGGACAATGCCCCCAACTTCTTCGCCCTTTTTGTTTTGCTTGCGTTTGTAGACAAATCCGCCTACCGGCCCGCGTGTGTCATCTTTCAGTTCATACCAGGGGAAGGTTGCCGTCAGCAGACGCTGGCGGGCCAGCGCAAGTGGCACACGGCTGGTGTCAATGGTAATCCAGCGACGCCCCCACTGCTCGGCTACATAAGCCGTTGTGCCACTGCCGCAGGTGGGGTCGAGGACAAGATCACCAGGGTCGGTGGTCATCAATATGCATCTCTGAATTATTATGGGATTTGTCTCGACCACATATTTCCTTCTCATGAAAGAGTTCATGGTATCCATCCAGCTATTAAGTAGTTCCGTTGCAGGGAAGTCAGAGACGTACCGCTTGTAGTTGAGTTGGTTTCCCTTCTTGCCTAAGCGTCCTGCATTTCTTAACCTATCTAACCCTTCTTTTGTCGTCTTCCATGTCATGCCATGGCCAGGAGCAAATAAAGTGCCCTCAAATTCATAATTAAATTTTGCGGCTACTGACGCTCCTTTCCTCCTGGGGTCTGCCCAGCGAAAAGGTTTTGCTCGTTGTGGAAGAAGTTCTGGATTATTAAGTTCTTCTTGAGTCATCGGTCTGCATGAGCCATCCTCCAACTCTAACCAGTCGAAACTTTCCCCTTGAGCGAAACCAACGGTTTTGTTTAGATAAAGTTTTCTGAATTTCGTCAGAGCTTTTATTTTCCCATACCAAAGGAGATAATCAGAACATGGTGGAAGGTAATCCGTTGTATCTCCTGGTGAAGTCTTGAAAGTAATAAGACTGACAAAATTCTCTCTTCCAAACACCTCATCCATTAGCTCTCGAACGTGGTGTACATTTTCATCACTAATCTGTACAAAAATGCTGCCGCTGTTGGTGAGGAGATCGCGAGCCAGCAGTAGGCGGTCGCGCATATAAGTCAAATACGAGTGCAGACCCAACTCCCACGTGTCCCTATACGCCTGCACCATCTCCGGCTCGCGGGTCATGTCCTCGTCGTCACCGTGGGAGACATCACGCTTGCGGACAAAAGGCTGGAAGTTAGAGCCGAACTTCACACCGTAGGGTGGGTCCATGTAGATCATCTGCACCTGCCCGCCCAACCCTTCATAGTGCAACAGCGAGTTCATGACTACGAGGGAGTCGCCCAGGATCATCCGGTTGGTCCAGTTGTCATGGTACTCATAGGCCCTCAACACCTGATCCGTGATGGAATGTTGCGGATCACCAAACAAATCGAGTTGAGACGGCCGTTTATTCGTCTTATGTCCCGCTAGGGTCTCGATAATCGCTTTGGTGGAAAGTCGTTCGTGAATGAAGAGTGGCAATGTTGGCACATCGAACGACAACCGTTCCGCTTTGCCTGCCCAATTCAAAAAAGGCTTGCTCAGCGCCTTCAGCTTTGCCGCAGCCGCCTTGGCTTCTTCCAGATTCTTTGCATCCAACACTTGCTGGATGAGCGCTTCACCCTGTTCGCGCGCCGAATTTTGTCCATCCCAGTCAAGCGCCGGTGATAGTGAAGAATCATACCGGTAAGTCTTAGGAGGCTTTTTCTTTTTAA
>SBBA01000112.1 GCA_005239925.1 Candidatus Troglogloeales bacterium
CCTATCGAATGCGAATTTGCTCCAAAATGCATGAAAACAAAAAAAGACCGTCACTATTGGATTCACCCTGAATCAGACCAGGTTATTGCGGAATCGCTGGCACTGGGCGAGTCACTTTCCACCCAGGTAATAAATTGTAGCGTTAGTGATTTCTGTGAGGTTTGACTTTTCAGTCAGCTTCTTGATGCTACCGTCCTCTTGCAACTTAAAAAGAGATTGCTTTGTCCGAAAAAAAAGACCGGAAGGAGTCATCCCCACAATTGATATGCCCACGTAGTCGTTTTTTCCATTCGGTTGCTCAAATACCTTTATCGGTTTACTCTTTTTATCTCGTCTAAACTTATAGAGCGTTGATTTTTCTGTTGGGTGTACCCAGTAAAGAGTGTCCTTTTCCAAAACACTTTCGACCCATTCGTCATTTGGTAGAATGGCGGAAGGCCATTTGATTTCACGTTGCGAGAAGAAATCATAAAAATGGCCTCCTGCTGAAAGGATGCTGCCATCACTCGACCAATATGCATAATAGGATTCCGTTCTGCTTTTAAAAACGACTTTGCCCTTTTTCAAATCAAAAACAACAATCCACCCCGTCCCATTACCAACTAAAGCCGCAACGTGATTGAGGGAGGGTGACAATTTGGCTCCACCATAAGATATCCCATAGTGAGCACCGGGTTGACCTGGGATTAAAACGGTTTTTTTCTTCTCCAGCGCATCAAACCTGTTTAGCGACCCATGGCCCTGAGTAGGGTCCCTGTCACTATAATAAAAATATCGCCCATCAAAGCCGTAAATACTATTGGAAACCTTCGGCTCTAAATTGTCGTTCAAAACTTCAGCGAGGATTGACTTTAAAGAAGCATCATTGACTTCATTTCCGTCGTCATCATAAAAATACCTTGATTTTGCTCCCTCAACGCAAATAATAATTTTGTTGGCAACATCAGGCCCGTTGCTTCCTGTTTTTGCGAATACGAGCTGTAAGGTTATTGCCAAGATGACAAAAATGGAAGTTATAGTACAATGAGCAGAAAATTTTTTGGCTTTGATACCCATTTTATTTGATGATGTCATATGCAGGGTTATGGATCACATTTGGCCCGTGAAATCAGCAAGGCAATCTTTCCAGAAACGAGATCAACGGCTTGTAACGCGGCGCCCTTTTTCTCCAGTGTCCAGAAGCGATCCATCATGGGTTGACTGGCATCAACCAGTTTAAAACAACCTAATCTTTTGAGGTTTCCTTTTTCCTCACCCCCGTATTCTGAAACTTCCCATTGAGGATTCGTGGATTCGGCCGAGATTCTGGTAATCAGGGAAAGCGGAAACGCTCCTTCTTCCCCGTGGATCAGTTCGTCAGCTAAACCAATCGCACTCAGTGAAGGAGGATTCAGTGTCACTTCATAGGCCTTCCCTCCAAAAGCTATAAAAAATCGATTGCCAATATCGACCATAGATACGCGGCCATCGATCTGAGAACGATCCTGAATATCCCGCATCAGAATCAATTCCCAATCGGGATCCACATTGGGCCGCGTTAAGAGCATATCTTCGTGGTACGTTGTTCCTTCCACTTCACAACCGTTGACTTCCCAATCACACCATAGTGATCGGCTGATATCGAAATCAAGCGAAAAACTTCGAAGAAAATCTGAACCCTGCTCCTGTTGTACCATGTTTAGGTAAAGATACTCACGGAAAGAACGATCCATCGTTAGAAGTTGTTTAAAAACCGCATCGTGCCGAATCTTTTCGAGCAAATGTTTTCCCAGGGGTTTGTAATTCCCTAAGAAGGTAATGGTCTGGCGCGCATCGCCATCACGTGCCGCATAAGCCGCGGCATTATACCAACCGAGATTATACTGGGGGTCCAGTTTCAAGGCATATTGGATAACCTCTTTCGCATCCTCATAGCGTTTCATTTCGTAAAACCGATGTGCGCGATCGTTAAAGGAAGGGGCAAGGGAAGGTGTCCATGATGCGATGATGGCCTGATACGCATGGAGTAGTTCCGTGGGGGGTGGTTCAACCCCTGCCTCTTGTCTAAAGAAGCGTTCCTGATCAAGCGCGAGGGCATATTTTTCATCGGTGGTTGCATGGGCCAATTTGTTCACAAGAGCTTCAAACTTCTTTCTCTGTGAATCAAGGCCCTCAAATTGAGTCCAAGAACCATCATGATGTTTGTAATAAAGGGCGTTACGCGTCCAGATCCAATGTACTTCTCCCTGTTGGCCGTCTTTGGCTATGCGAAGGACTAACCCTCTTTTGATAGGCATGGCGCCTAAAATTACATTGGAATAGTGGCTCCTGGATTGATTGCTCATCTTTTTTTGACAATCGGGATAGTAGTCTTGGAGGTAGATATTTTGTAGGTAGAAATTTTCTCTGACCTCCAAAAAAAAATTGCAGTACTTCACTTTCGACATATTGATTTGCTTGGATGTTCTCCTCCAATTGGTCCTCTAACTCGATTAAGCACGCTACAGCCTTCTTTTGTCTCTGAACGAATCGAACCAAATTGGGGATTATGCGATCTTGCTGTGCCTTCAACTGGGCGATTGTCTTCTCAATTCCCTGATCATAAGTTAAGACATTGATGCGCTGACGAAACTGCGGGCAATTTTTTCAAACACCAGGCCCTGGCGTAAAACAGCTTCGCTTCTACCCCGGCTTGCTTGAACCTGACGGAGCCACTCTTCAAAATCCTGAGAGGAACAGCCTTGGCTCGATTCCACGAGATTTTCATCGTTCCAGGCAGTCATTTCATAAAATATCGGGTTTGAAAGGAGGGAGGCCCACAGGATCAAAACGAAACCAGAGACGATGAGGAAAGGGGGTCGAACCTTTTTGGGGACGGGTTTTGGGGTCTCTTCAGGCATCGGATTCCTACTGAATAGAGCCTATCATTGCCAGCCTCATCTCCTTACTCGGCTCCATTTCACCTCAAAACAGATATCGAAATGTGAGAAAAAGGAGGGCTGTTAGGATGATACGGCAAACGGCATTTGGATTCAAGCTGGAAAGCACAAAGCAAGCAGAACATGACAGTCCCATTATTGTTGTATCTCTTGTTATACATCGCTATAATATGGCACTTTATTTCATCCGGGCAGGCTGGATATAGCTATAATACCTAAGCCATTCTGAAGACAGCACCCTTCCAATATGAAAATCATGGCAATACGAGAGGATTGGTCTAAAAGCGTCTGCTTTTTTATGGCCACGCTTTGCCTGTTTCTTATACCCTTCTCGCTGCTTCGGATCGCTTTTTGGATTTTTTTTGATGACCCGGCGGCCCCCTTACCTGCCCCTTTGCTGCTTCAGTCCCTTTATATCGGCCTTAAGTTTGACCTAAGACTATCGCTCTTAATCCTTCTGCCCCTCCTTGTCGTGATGTTCATTAAGTCAATCAATTTGTTTTCTCCCCACTGGCGGAGACTATTAACCGGATACTTCACCCTGGCCGTGTTCCTACTCTCCCTCCTCTATATGTTCGACTTTGGTAATTTTGCCTATCTCCGTACCCGCCTCAATGCCGAATCCGTGCGACTCCTCCAGGACACCGCGATCTCCTTTTCAATGATGTGGGAGACCTATCCGATTTTCCGACTCGTCCTGCTTTTGTGCCTGATAACGGGGTTTTTTTATTACATGATTCATCGGCTGATCTTGCTGATTACCTCAAACACTAACGCCCCTCAGCCCCTTCTTTGTGAAAGAGGGGGGGTAGAAATGGCAAAATGGAAAAAAGTGGCCGTTGCATTAGTTCCTGTCTTTCTGGTTATTTTCGGAATTTACGGCAAGCTCTCTTATTACCCGCTCCGGTGGAGTGACGCCTTTTTCAGCACCAACGCCTTTGCCTCCTCGCTGGCGCTTAATCCGGCGCTTTACCTGTTCGACACCTATCGCGCTGGTGGGGCACGCTACAATAAAGCGATCGTTCAGGAACATTACGGTGAAATCGCCCAATATCTTGGCGTTCCGGAGGCTAAC
>SBBA01000146.1 GCA_005239925.1 Candidatus Troglogloeales bacterium
TAAGCAGATTGCTCATATTATTACGTTGTTTCAAGGGCTTCTGCTATATTGCTAAAAAGTTTATTGGACAGTAGTGATCCAATATCTTCATTAAGAAAGACAAAATAGTATCCTCCGTATTTTAATTCATAACGATCTTTTGCTGGGACAAGTATTTTTTCCAATTTTTTATATTTTTCTGGGATACAGCCAAAGCCCCTTGCTCCCTTAACTTGATCATGTGTGGAAATAAGAATCGTTCCTTTTGGGATAATACATTCGAAAGAACCTGTACAAGGGGCAGCCCAAGACGTTAGTCCTGATACCTTAATGTCATTCAAAGTGATAAAACGATCACCTCTCAGAACCCTATTTATTGAATCATTTATCATTACGCTCTATCCTGTCTTAACTCGTTTATGGGATTCCCTGAAAAATAATTTCTGGGCGTACAAATTTACATCTTGGGCATAACAAGTTGCTTTGCATAATCAGAGGCAAGTTTAGGGTTGATAGCCTCTAATGCAGCAATCGCACTTGAATAAATACAATAATATTTTTGCCACTCTTGAAAGTCTGCAATATCAATTGGCGGATTGTTAAAAATTTTGGTTAGTTCACTCCATATTTTTTTAACCCACTCCAACTGATTAACTAAAAAAAACTCAGCCTCTTTCATGGGACATTCTTTGATTGATTCATTTAACCATCCAAAGGAAAAATAATTGTCCCATGTTATTGGTTGGCTATGTTTTTCAATGAGTTTTAGAATAACTTCTCTTATCCCTGGCAAGTTATGTTTTGCACAAACATAAACGGCATCCATGTTTTCTTTCGATAGTTTAATAAGTATATTATCAACACGTTGCTTTAGCTCTTGGTCTTGAATCAAAGGGTATATTTTTATGGCAAAATTTTGACGAGCACCTGCGGCTGTCCAACCCGATCCAGAGACAGCTCTGTCTACGCATTTTTCAAGCAAATCATCAGATAATGTTTGTTGCCATTCTTCAACCATTTTTTTATTTAAATCTTCTAATGTATTCATATATTATCTTAGCTCACTTGAGCCGATAGGGATATTGCGAACCTTTATCTCCAAAAAATAGAGACCCATTATGGTGGAGTTGTCGTGCCCCACGGATATTACAAACGTTAAACGCTAATAAATAGTTTGGAATCTCGGTGGCATTTACTTCAATGTCCACATAAGCACTAGCCAAATTGGGGTTATGATTTGGTGGGGGATCAGGAATGCCTAATGCGTAAGCAATAGCGGTCCTATTTTCGATAGTATCAGGTGTAATAAAAAGACTATCAGTAAGATACGGTCCGGGAATCTTTGAGGGACATTCTCCTCCTGCTCCTTTTTTACCACTACGGAGTTCAAGTAGGCCCAGTGGTCCAGGCATTAAAATAAGATCTATATTATCTATAGATGTATAATGCCTTAATGTTCTCCAATCTTCAGGCGGTTTATTTTTTATTATTGCATCGGAGATTGTTTTTGCAAACGCAATAATCAGTCCAAGTATTGCACCCAACGCAATCAATCTAGGGTCTGCCCCAGGCATAGTAGTTGTATTTGCGAATGCCTCGCTAATATCAACCCCAACAATAATCCCACCCACAACAACAATAGCAACAGCTTTGGCAGATACTGCTGCTAAAAGAGATCTAATTAATAAAACCGCAACTGTACTCGCAGCAATTTGAGGAATCGGATAAACAGCCTCGGGTGTATTACTCGCTCCCCCCGCCAAGCCGCCGGAAATTAAATATGCCCCGGCCCCACTAACCGGGTCTTGGACAATATATCCCACGCCGGTCCACCCGTTATGCGTCACCTCCCGCTCTGGAACCTGAACCACCTTGCCAGCATTGATGGCGTTTTGGATGTTTGTTTTTACCTGATCTGAAACCTTTTGTAGCCTTGGAAGAACTGTCTTAATATTCGTCGCATCAATAAAATAAATCGGCACACTCAAACTGTTCGCAAGAGTTAAAATCCGAACCGCTGATACACTATCTCCCGGATTGCCTCCAAAGAGCTGGTCAAAGATCAATCCCTCCAATGCAGAGGCATAAATCCCAGACTGACTAAAGTAAGAAAACGCGGCTTTTGGATCACCCGTTTGATGAATGGCCGTTCGCAAATCTCTTGCAATGTCCAATGTGCGGTTTTTATAACTGGCCTTATTGGGAACACCAAAAAGGGTAGTGGTCGTCATTTTTGAGGCCGCTAATCCTTCCGAGGGATGTCGTAGGGTGATCACATCGGATTCGTTGGAGACAACATGGTCGAAGGCATCCACCTCACCCCAGTAAGACAACAGGGTCTGATGAAGCATCTCCCCAACCGGTTCCACGTAATCGTTTTTATCAATCCGCTTCTGAAGCATATCGGCGGTGACTTGGCTGGTGTTAAGAACGATGGCGCTGTAATCCCCCGCAACCATCGTGTGGGTCACAATATCTCCACCCACGGAGGGGGATGCAAAAGTCAGTTGGAATGTTTGATCCGCACCCATTCCAATGGATGGGCCGCTGGCGGCAATGACCCCATCCATCTTTAATTTCGGCTGTAGACGAACCAGATAGGCCGGTAGCGACGTGGCAAACTGTTGTGTGTAACTGTCAATAATCGCCTGATCCGATGACGTTGCAGGGTCATACGAAAGGGTTATTCGCTTTCCGGCTAACTGAGCCAAAGGAGCAGTGTAAGTCAATTCGGAACCCAGGAAAGGGTCTGTAATCAATTCAAACGTCAGTTTGTAACGCAAGGTATCGGGGACTTGCGAATGGGACATGCCCCTAACGATTGTCTTGTATGGCAATGATCCGGCAAGAAAAGGAAGATTGTTTGGCTGAATTGTTTTTGTTCCTAATACGTCTCCTATAGTAGACGTAGAATGGTTTTGAGTAATGAAATCCTGGAGACGGTTTTGATAGTTCGTCTGGGTCGTTTCAACCAGGCTGGCATCAATCCGCGTTACAGACGAGTTTTGAGTATCGACAAGGGCCGTTGACTGCACTTGATTGAGCAACCCCTGCCCATCAAAAGGCACGGCCTGCTGTAAACCGATTCCCGAAGTAAACGCATGTTGCTTAAAGCTGGCGTCCATGGGAATCCATGTTTTCCCACTCTGGTCACGCATTGTCCCTCTGTAATTCCCATAAGGGACATACGCCTCCACCCAGACATGCTCCATCCGGGCCGCGACAATCTTGCCGCCTGAAACAAGACTGGTTACTGGTGTTCCCCCACTTCCAATAAAATTAATGGCTGACCTTTCATCCGTA
>SBBA01000083.1 GCA_005239925.1 Candidatus Troglogloeales bacterium
ATAAAAAATATTTCCTTATATCCTCTCACCACAAGGTCACAAGGTGACCGAAAAATAAGCCAAACATATTTATTTTTCATTCAAATCACCTTGTGATTTCTTCATCACAAGGTGCCACAAGGTGGCTTTCAACTCCCACAAGGTGCCCAAAAATACAGCAAGGTTGTGGATAAAGACTCAATCGGAAGGCAACTCATACCGATATTCCATCCCATTCTTCCCTTGCCGAACTCGGATATACTCCTGTTCAATTAACGGCCGGATATAAATCCGAATCTGCCAGGTCGACCAACCCGTGATCTTTACGAGCTCTCGTCGGCTAAAGCTCACCTCACCCGAAGGGTGCGAAAGTCCGGCGGCCCTCCCTCTCGCTGCACGTTGGATCATGGCATACAGTTCTCGGGAAGGCGCCGGCAGTTCCGATTGCGATGATTCCATCAGATAGGCAATCAATGGCTCGGCCTGTTTCCAATCCGCTTCGCTCAGTTCGATGAACTCAATGATCTCCCCCGTCTCGGCTGTCATCGTCTTCACCTCCCGCTGATACTGAAACAAAAGGGCAATCGCGCGTAAGAGGCTTAACACCTTCTTCTGATCCCGTCTGGCCCACAGGGCCAGGCTGCCAAAGGGGTAAGCCTCGGGCTTCGGATCGCAGATTGTGATCGACTTTAACATCCATTGCGCCGCTTGATGCTTGGCAATGATGGCATCGCGCTTCCTGGCGCGTAGGTGTCCCTCGATTGTTAAATCTTCTCTCTGCCGCGCAAGTATTCGCGCCGTGAGCTCCATGCTCTCATCCATTCCAACCGTCCAGAACCGACTTTTCATCTCTTCATCGAGATCCGGCTTGGTCGTGCTCATCAGAATCCCCGCCGGTCCTTGCACCTTGTGCTCGCTCCCTCTCATCCGACCCGATGCGGGGTCTTTCATCACATTGGCCAGGGAGAGCATTCCGGATGATTGCAGGGATCGGATCGAATAAGCCGCCCCGCCCATCCCTGCCATCTCTTCAATGGCAATCAGTTTGTGAACCAACGCCATCTCACTTTGATAAAAAAGGGCTTGATCGGTCAGCCGGGTCCAGCGCTTCACATCTTCGGAAGGCATCAACGATAAAATCGCTTCCATACAAGCCGATTTCCCCGCGGCAGATCGGGATTGGATCAAAAACGAAAGCGGCTTATCGAGTTTTCGAGAGGTGCAGGTGAGATAGCCCAGCCGCTTGATGATCTCTTTACCTAAAAAACCCAGCGTGTCAAAATCGGCGAGAAGCTCATCAAAGAGATTGGGGTTGAGGAGAAACTTCCTGGCTGCGGCCTCGATCTCGGGTGATGGCGCTTCGGGTTGGCTCTCTTGTGCCTTTACCCCCCAGCGCTCTACGCGCTGCAACAAGCGCATCAGATCGTCTCGGATCAGTTCTTCCCGCTCTTTGAGAGCAGAGACCGTGTCTTTCGAGAATCGATCTCTGGCCCGGGCCGCATAGAGATCAACGGCATCCAGATGGATCTTCTCTCCACGTCTCACTAAGAGCGTCACGCGAAGCTGTACTCCCTGCCGATGAATCCCCTTCACTTCGTACATCCGATCCCCGAAGCCAATCTTAAATCCGACGTCGGTGGATTCAAAAAATTGCTCGGCACGGGAGGCAATCGCTTCGGATCGAATCGGTGTGAGGGGGTAAGCCTGTTTTACAAGGGCTTCAAACTCTTCCGGCGTATGGCGGCGAAAATAATCGTTCACGTCTTTATCCGGTAACGTGATAATCGAGCAGGTGATCCCGATTTCAGCAAGCCGATTGGCGGCGCTCGCCGCACCACGTTTGCCGGCATCATCCGCATCAAAACAGATCACAACCTCTTTGACACCAAATTGTTTAAAACAGGTCAAATGTTCTTCCGAAAGCCCCGTGACCCCATAACAAGGGATCACATTCTTGAAGCCTTGATCGTAAAGCGTCAGCGCATCAATAATCGCTTCGGTCAGTAGGATCGTAGAAGAGCGTTTTGCCGCTTGCCAATTGACCAAGCCCCGTCGAGGCCCGGGCAGGTACAGATGTAACGGTTCTTGGTTCGTGATCCGACGACCATAAAGCCCTGTGATTGCGCCAGAGAGATCATGAAGCGGCACGACAACACAGTCCGAGAAAAATTCGTGGCCGGTGTGGCCGGCGCCACTCTCGGTGAGGATCCCCAAGGCCTTCAGATCAGCAAGCAGATCGCCTTCCGGCGGCAGGGCATCGAGCAGGGAGCCGTTGGCGTAGCCCACGCCAAAGTCTCGTAACGCATCTTTGCCTTGAATTCCGCGGCCAGCAAGATATTCCCGACCCTTCGGGTCTTTGGCAAAGACACCCTGGTAAAACTCCACAATACGATGAAGCAGTTTGAGCAACTTGGGAGAGGGAGGTGTATCGATCTTCGGGTTCGATTCGGACATTGCTTCAAGTTCTGAGTTGTAAGTCGTGGGTTGAGAGTTGGACCGCGGCCCTGAGCCATTCGTCTTCGGCAAAAGCTCCCGCAACAAAGTGGGAAAAGACTTGTTTTCGATCTTGGAGAGGAATCCCAACGTATCGCCGCTGGCGCCACACCCAAAGCAGTGGAAGACTTGTTTGTTTGGATCGACAGACATGGAGGCTTTTTTGTCTGGGTGGTGGAAGGGACACTTCCCCATATACTGCTTCCCCTGCTTCTTGAGCGTAACGCCATGAGTTCCCATCACGGCAATGATATCCAGTGATCGCTTAATCGCCTCGATCTGGGATTTATCGATCTTCATCCAAAAACCTCCTTTCTAAAAACGTGTCAAGAGGGATTCCCTTAAAACTTGCTTTTTTCTAACTTTGATGATATTACTTAATATAGTTCGCAATGTCAATACCCTTGTCTTCTATAAAAAGAAGGGAATCTTAAATAGGAGCTATAATATGTCTGCTATGGCAAGACCCGCTCAAAAACAAGCGACCGATTTTGGCGTCCGGTTAGCGCAAGCCCGTCATAGCGCGGGATTAACGCAAACGCAGTTAGCAAAACATTTGGGCGTATCGCAAAAAATGATTGATTATTATGAGCGCCGCGCTGGCAACCCAACAGCCGCTTTTATCTGTAAGGCAGCAGAAGCACTTAATGTTTCTATAGATCATTTACTGGGGTATAACGGGAAGCCGCCTCGTAAGTCGGGACCTCCTTCGCAATTTGAACAAAGGCTTTCAGCGGTTCGTCAACTGCCACGTGAAAAACAGAACTTGGTACTTCAATTTCTCGATTCTTTCTTACACGAGGCGCAACGAGCAAGAGGTTAGAACAAATGGGGGAGTAAATGACTATTATCAGGGCTAAGATTTTAGATTCTACCCACTTGGAATTGAGTCAGCCACTTCCAACACCACATGGGGAAACCATTGTCATTACTATTCCCGAGGGAAGCGAAGAAGAGCGTCTGTGGCAAGAAGCATCAATGAAGCATTTCCTAGAAGCCTACCACGATCAAGACGCTATCTATGATCAATTATAAGTTCGGCGAGATTGTCTTGGTCGATTTCCCCCTTTCTGGAACCAATCAAAGAAAAAGACGCCCTGCCCTCGTCATTTTAGACATCGGGGATAGGGATATTGTCTTGGCCCCTATTACCACAAAGGAAAGATCAGGCCCAGGGGACTACAAGGTGAAAGATTGGACTGCCAACGGTTTACTGCAAGCATCATGGGTGCGACTTGCAAAAGTCGCCTGCCTCAACAAAGAGGGGATGACGCGTCGGCTGGGGGATCTGACGGATTATGACAAACAGAAGATAGCGACGCTCTGGAAGAAAGTATACTCCTTTCCTGGTAGAACGTAGGCCGATCATTCAAATCCTTGATGCCGTTCTCAAGGGGAAAAAGACTGGTTAAAAAAGCGATCGGGAATAGACCCATTATCTGAAGGAACATCAGAAGAAACAAAGGTGGGGCTTACAAACCAAGCCCATCTGATCCGCTCGGTCATGCACTTTGCGGTAAGGAAGAGGAAGCAAAGTGCCCGCCCGTGCTCCATCCCCCGCCCGCCCCGCCGCAGGGCGCCCTGAAGGAAAAAAGATTTTTATTTGGATTGGGTTCTAAAAAAGGGAGGGCACCTCTAAAAACCGTCACGAGCGACCTGAATGCAAGGCGCACGGAGCACAGG
>SBBA01000085.1 GCA_005239925.1 Candidatus Troglogloeales bacterium
AATTGCCAACAATATGGGACAGGATGACAAGTTGCGTGAACGGGTGTTTCTTCGTCTGCAATGGAAGGATGATGAGCTGCGCGGGAACCTCGAACAAACCCTGGAGCGTCAAATGGGGGATCTGGATCATCCCTTAAGCGATTTGAGGTTTATGTGGCTATGAATACAGTGGTGAAGCCACAACAACAGGGAGAGATCATGTTTGTCATGCCCAGCCTGAAAGACCCACGCGTGACGCTCCTTATTGCACTTTCCACATGGACCATTCTTGGGCAGCAGGTTCTTTATTTCAACAGAATTACGGAGCAGATTGTTCTTACGCTGGTCATCTGTACCCTGCTCGACGTTATTCTGGGCATCATTACCGCGCGCAAGATTCTTGTTCCGCTCAGTGGCGCTATCACCGGGCTTAGTCTCGGTATTTTATTGGAAAGCTATGACACGACTGTTTTTATCGTGGCCTCGATTTGGGCCATTCTCTCGAAGCATCTTATTCAGGTGAAGGGACAACACCTGTTTAACCCGTCTAACTTTGGTGTGGTCGCTATTCTTTTGTTGAGTCATGGTCTTGGAACGGTTACGCCGGGGTCGCAGTGGGGGGGGGATTTTCGCTATGCGGCTCTTATCTTTACCGTTGGGATGGTGATGATGTGGCGGGTGAAGCGATTACCTCTGGTGACAGGATGGCTTGTCGGCTATGTTTTGATGGGACTGATTCGAATGGCGGTCGGGCAGGGGGGACTGGTCTTTGTCCTGGGGCCGATGACCGGAGCGGAGTTCACGCTTTTTACCTTCTCGATGATCCCCGACCCGAAGACCTCTCCCTCGGAGAGTGCCTCTCAGGTGAAGTGGGGACTCGCGATTGGTGTTCTGGATGGTATCTTACGATTGATGGAATTTCGGTTTTCGATGTTTTACGCGCTGTTTGTTCTCTGTGCTATCCGCCCGTGGTTGGGGGTCATCAACGAAAAATGTCTAACCTTGATTACTGCGGTGAGGGGCACGCGTACACAGGCGCTCTCCCATGACTGAGGCAGCGTAAATAAATAAAGGTTACAACGTTATTGAGCATAGGCAGTCTTACCGACGGCCGTGTCACCCTGAGCCTACCGTGTCACCCTGAGCCCGTCGAAGGGTGATGGTTCGACAGGCTCACCATGACATTACGGTGGCTCACCATGACATTACGGATGACACTCAGCAGATAGGCTGTACCTTTATTTACACTGCCTAAGGGCGGGTTTTAGACCCGTCCCTTACGAGAGCGAAGGGTAAAAATCAGGAGATATGGGTTGATGATTACATATCTTCTTTCATGGTGGATTGAAAGAATGATTCGCCGGATGGCATTTCCTTGTCAGGCTAAAGATGGGGCTACCGTTTCTACCCCTGTTCTTCAAACCTTTAGTAGAGGATGCACCATGGGGTTGAGGGGATATGCCCACGATGTTTTCCAAAAAGAGGCCCAGTCCATTCCCTGGCATCTACGGGCCTTTTTTCATGAAGGACATGCGATGGGTGCTGCGGGAAGATCGGCCTGTTCGCTGTCCAAACGGAATCCGGAGCTGACGATGGCATTCACGGATTACCGGGTGATGCGTTTTGTGGGGTATGGATTTTGGAATGGGGCGGCAATGGCATATCATGCACCCGGTCTTCCTGATCATGACCGGTATTGGCGAGAGGTTCCCGCGTATGCAAAACACCGACTACTGATGGCGAATGGACTGGGTTTTTCGACGGTCTTATTTGCAGGAAAATTTGATCAGGGTATCAAGACCCGCTTTCTGGCGCAACAGGATGTAGAGTGGCAAAAGGCATTGTTTCATGGCGTTGGCAGGGTCTTGTGGTTTTTGTATCTGAACAACTTTTCCGCCTTAAGAGATTTGCTTCTCGAACATGCGGACATCGCGGAGCCGCTTGGCATTGGACTGGGGCTGGCCATTGCCTTCACACAAGTTACGACGCCGGATAAGATACGCCAGGACATTGAGGTATTTGAGGAATCGGATCAGTGGAATCTCATTCGTGGCGCTGGTATCGCCCTGCAGGTGCACGCCAGTAATGATCCGGCGTGCAAAATGCACGTGGAACGGCTTCTCACGGGTGATCTTCTGAACTGGTACGAAGCGGCTTCTAAGGCGTCGTTGGTCGCGGGAGAAGGCCCTGATTGGTACCCACGGTATCATGAGCTAACAAAACATTTTGTCGGACTTGCTACAGTAGTGTCTGAGTGAAAACTTCTGCTCCTGTTATTTTCAAGCGTATGAGATTTCTCGCTCCGCTCGAAATGACACACATTTTTGTCATTCCGGCAATTTTTAAGCCGGAATCCAGAGTTGTCCGTAATGGCGTAATTCTGGATTCCGGATAGAATCATTCCGGAATGACGGGAATGGGAGTTTTCTCTCAGACACTACAGTAATTCCCCCTTAAAAAAGGGGGTGGGGGGTTGTTGTAATAAATGCCTTTTGAGTGGGGGAAGTGGAAGGGGAGTTATTAGAAACAGCCCCCTGACCCCCTTTTTTAAGGGGGAATGAATACCCGTTATCCAATGAACGAAGGGATTGCCATTATAGGAATGGGATGCCGCTATCCGGACGCGGACTCGCCCGTGGAGCTATGGGAGAACGTGCTGGCCCAGCGTCAGTCGTTTCGACGTATGCCGTCCTCGCGTTTATGTCTGGAAGACTATTTGTCTGTCGATCGCACCCTCTCCGATTCGATCTATTCCACCGAGGTGGCGCTCATCGATGATTATGAGTTTGACCGACTCTCTTTTCAGATCGCTAAAAGTACATTCCAATCGGCAGACATTACCCACTGGCTGGCATTGGATACGGCGAGTCAGGCGCTGACCGATGCCGGGTTTCCCAATGGCGAAGGGCTGCCACGCGATACGACGGGCGTCTGCCTTGGAAACACGCTTACCGGAGAACTTTCGCGTACCCATATGATGCGTCTGCGGTGGCCTTATGTTCGCCGTGTTGTTGAACGCGCCCTGATTGAAGAAAACTGGTCGCCCGATCAGTGCCAGGCCTTTTTCAATAAGCTGGAAAACGACTATAAAAAACCGTTTCCGCCCGTTGGGGAAGAGACGCTGGCCGGGGGCCTGTCGAACACCATTGCCGGACGGGTCTGTAACTATTTTAATCTCAAGGGGTCGGGCTACGTGGTGGATGGGGCCTGCGCCTCATCGCTTCTGGCCGTAACCCAGGCCTGCGCCTCGCTCCTTATGGGTGACCTCGATGTTGCGCTCGCGGGAGGGGTGGATGTCAGTCTGGACCCGTTTGAACTGGTTGGGTTTGCCAAGATGGGCGCGCTGGCGCCCCATGAGATGCGGGTCTATGATGCGCACTCCGCCGGTTTCTGGCCGGGTGAAGGGTGCGGATTCGTAGTACTCATGCGTTACCAGGAGGCCATAGAGCAGGGCCGCCGTATTTACGGCGTGATTCGTGGCTGGGGCATCTCTTCCGATGGAAGCGGCGGGATCACACGTCCGGAGGTCGAAGGACAACGCCTCATGTTCCATCGTGCCTATAAACGGGCGGGGTTTGGCATTGAAACCGTGACTTATTTTGAAGGGCATGGCACCGGCACGGCGGTTGGCGATGCCACCGAGCTTCAGGCGTTATCCCAGGCCCGCCGAGACGCCGGGCTGCATACGCCTCCCGCTGTGATTGGTTCCATCAAGGCCAATATCGGACATACCAAGGCCGCTGCCGGGGTCGCGGGTCTGATCAAGGCCACGATGGCGTTACACACCGAAATCGTACCTCCCACCACCGGGTGTTACGATCCTCACCCGGAACTGACCGCGAACCGAGAGGTGATTCGGATACAGAGAGAAGGGGCATCCTGGCCGGATGATCGCCCACTCCGCGCGGGGGTTAGTGCGATGGGCTTTGGCGGGATTAACACCCATATCGTTTTGGAGGGAATTACCCGCGAGCAAAAGAAAAGACTTAATGACCGGGAATCCGCTCTTTTGTCTTCGGGTCAGGATGCGGAACTGTTTCTAATCGGTGCCCAGGATAGAGACGATCTTCAAAAACAGGTGGAACGGTTATTGACCTTTGCCGATAAACTCTCCCGATCTGAGCTAACGGACCTGGCCGCTGAGTCGGAACGCCGACTGCGGTCGGAACGCCGACTGCGGATGGAACCCCGATTGCGGATGGAAAGAAAACTGGATGATTGCACGGTTCGAGCCGCAGTGCTGGCATCCACACCTACCGAGTTAGCAACTAATCTTGAAAAATTGCGCTTGCGACTGACAAGTGGCGTGCAAATGGAGATTGATATCCATTCAGGCCTGTTCATAGGTACAGGGGTTAACCCGCCGCGCATTGGTTTCCTCTTTCCGGGACAGGGGGTGCCAACCCATCCCGATGGAGGGGCGTTGCGACGCCGGTTTAACGGGGTGCGGGATTTATTTACACAGGAAAGGATTTATGCCACCGGAACCACGGACATTGTCTCGACGGATATAGCACAACCGGCGATTGCCGCAGCGTCGCTGGCTGGCCTTCGTGTGCTTTCTATGTTGGGTATTCGGGCCTCTGTTGCCGTTGGGCATAGCCTGGGGGAGATCATTGCGTATCATTGGGCGAACGCCTTTGATGAATCGGCACTGCTTCGGATTGCAACCATTCGAGGGGGTGCGATGGCACGGCAGGGTAGGCCCGGTGGCGCGATGGCCAGTATCATGGCGGGGCCGCATGAGGTTAAAGAACTGCTTGATGGGGAACCCGTCGTTATTGCCTGTTTGAACGCGCCTGGCCAGACCGTTATCTCCGGGGAGGCCCATGCCGTCGCCGGTGTCATGGCCCGTGCACGAATAAAAAAAATTACGTCCATCAACCTCCCGGTCTCGCGGGCCTTTCATTCCCCGTTGGTGGCCGCTGCGGCGCCTATACTGGCGGAACAACTTTCACGCGAGGCGTTTCAATCTCTACAACAGACGGTCGTATCCACGATCACAGGAACAACCCTCACACCCGATCACGATTTGCCAAAGCTGCTCTCCCTGCAGGTAACGCAACCGGTACGATTTGTAGAGGCCGTGGCTATCGCGGAGAAAGAAGCAGACCTTTTCATCGAGGTGGGACCCGGTGCCATACTGAGCGGACTGATCGGCGGGTTTGTAAAGACCCCCGTAGTCGCTTTAGATGTTGGCGGGCCCTCCTTAAAGGGCCTCTTAAAGGCCGTTGGAGCCGCCTTTGCCCTGGGAGCGCCTATCAACCACAAGGCTTTATTTGCCGATCGCTTTACACGGCCCTTTAATCTGGATTGGCATCCCAAATTCTTCACCAACCCCTGCGAACCGCCAACGGGCGGTGGCGGGCGGACCGCTTCCGTTGGGCGCGGTGGGCGTGCCAATGCAATTACACAAAATAATATCTATACAGAAAATAATGTCAATAATGAAGAATCCAAGATCGCTATTGATTCATCTTCTCGTTCTAGTACCGAACCCCCTCTAGAGGTCATCCGACAACTGATTTCAGAACGAATAGAGCTTCCTCTTTCTACGATAAAAGAGGGCAGTCGGATGCTGAGTGATTTACATCTCAACTCGATTACTGTGAGCCAGCTTGTCATTGAGGCGGCTCGCAGTCTCGGCCTGCCACCCCCCGTTTTGCCGATGGACTATGCCAATGCAAAGGTCGCCGAGATCGCCAAGGTATTGGAAGATGTGGCAGAGAGTGGCGTCTCGGCGCCCGCTGATAATAAGACGAGATTGCCGTCCGGTGTTGACGCATGGATACGGGCCTTCACCACCGAGCTGGTGGAACGACCTCTTTCACGCCATCGGATTTCGCCCTCTAGGGAGGCCCCTTCCAGTGGTGTCTGGCAGGTGATTGCCCCTGATCATCATCCGCTTAAAGAGACGTTACAAGAGGCATTAACCCGTTTAGATGGCGGCGGGGTTGTTGTGTGCCTTCC
>SBBA01000235.1 GCA_005239925.1 Candidatus Troglogloeales bacterium
ATTGTCTGCGATGTCGCAAACTTTGCACAAGTCCATGAAATGGTTTCGGGTGTCATTAGTCAGTTCGGAAAAATCGATATCCTGGTTAATAATGCCGGTATCAGCATGACCTATGGCCGCGTGGGAGAGAGCGATCCATCCACTTGGGCCAATGTGATTGCCGTCAATCTGATCGGCACATTTCATTGCTGTCACGCCGTTATTCCCTATATGCAAAAACAGGGCGGGGGACAGATTATTAATCTGAAAGGGTACGGCGCCCACTTTCCGTCCCCTTATGTCACCGCATATGGCGCCAGTAAGGCAGCATTGGTGGCCTTTACAAAGTCGCTCGCGAGGGAGTACAAACGAGATCATATTCATGTAAATATTTTTTCCCCGGGGATTGTTAAAACCGATTTGATAACCCATGTGGATACAACGGCAGATGGGAAGGCGCATCTTCATAAAATAGGCTGGGTCATTGATGCCATGGCCGGGCCAGTGGAATATGCAGCGTCGTTTGCGGTTAAAATGGCCCTGATGGGGAAGAGAGTTACCGGCAAGTCGTTGTACGCTGTGTCGGCACGACGATTGTTATTTCGGGTTCTTCGATATGGAATAAGACGATTATGGCAAAAAAAATAGCCGTGCTTCTGATGGCCCATGGAGGCCCCGATACACTTGATGATATTGAGCCGTTCTTAACGCATATTATGAGTCATCGAACGACTGTACCTCCCTCCCCTGAATTGGTTGCGACTGTAAAGGGACGGTATGCGTTGATTGGAGGACGATCCCCCCTGTTGGAGATCACAACACAGCAGGCCGCGGCCCTTGAGAAAGAACTCAATAAGAGAAATGATCGGTTTCGTGTTTATGTGGGGATGCGGCATTGGTCGCCGTTTATCAAGGATACGATCCGACAGATTATTAATGACAAGCCAGACCACCTGATTGGTATCAGCATGGCGCCCCAACATTCCAAAATGAGCGTGGGCGCCTATATTCAAGTGGCAAAAGAAGGGCTGGCCTGCGGAGGCGGCAGCGATCTTCCTGTCTCATTTGTTACACATTGGCATCATCAACCGCTTTTGCTCGACGCCTTTTCAAAGAAGATCAAAGAAGGCATTCTAACCTTTCCAGAACAAGATCGTCCCAAGGTACTGCTTCTCTTTACAGCCCATTCCCTGCCGGAGAAAATCCTGGCGGAGAACGATTCCTACCCAACCCATCTTCAAGAAACGGCTACAGGAATAATGAAACGATTGGGGTCGCTCTTCTCCGAAGGGCAATGGCAGTTTGCCTACCAAAGCCAGGGAATGAGTGGGGGAAGGTGGCTTGGGCCGACGGTCGAAGATGTTTTGAATAAGGTCGGGTTGTCTCATATTTTAATTGCGCCAATCGGCTTTGTGGCTGATCATGTAGAAATCCTTTATGATGTTGATATTCTTTACAAAGAGATTGCGGAAAAGAAAGGGATTACGTTAAAGCGTATTGCATCATTAAATGCGACTCCATTGTTTATTCAAGCGCTTGCCGCAACGGTCCACGCCCACCTTCCAATCGAATAGACATTTTCGGCTTCACGATTAAAAAAGGTGCTTAACGTTACAATAAAAAAGATATTCAAGGTCGCCTTTCTTATTTATATTGTCTACCTGATTTTTCTGACCCTTAGCCCTTTTCAACTGCGGCCACTCCAACTACATCACTTTCCCTGGCCTATCGGCCCCATGCGCTCCAACAATTTTGATGTTGTAGCCAATGTCTTTCTTTTTATTCCCCTGGGTTTTCTACTGGCACCACTGCTCCCCAAAAAGGGATTCCGATATAACCTCCTTTACGCAACTGTCCTTTCCGCCGGTACCAGTCTGACTATAGAAACCCTACAGATTGTAATTCAGGGGCGCTTTCCCTCTTTTATTGATCTTTTTACCAATGCCACAGGTGGGGGTATCGGCTTTGTTATAGGTAATCCCTTGGAAGAAAAAATCAATCTTTTTTACGCCCACTTCAATCGGCAAACCAGTTTTAAATACCACAGGTCCTTTTTAGCACTTTTGTTGATCTATTCCGCTTTGCTGTTTTATCTGCCTTTCTTTGCACCAGAGCCGTTTTCGAACTGGAGCCCCAATGTACAACTGCTCATTGGGAACAATCCGGATCAGGAACATCCTTGGAAAGGAGGGCTTCTTTCTTTAGCCCTGTACGATCACGCCCTATCCTATCATCAGGTGAAAGGGCATTATCAGGACGGATTACCCCACTTTTCTCAAAATGCCTTGAGTAAAAAGCCGGTGGCATTGTACCTGTTTGATAAACAACAGGAGCATTTCCTTTCCGATCACTCCCCCATGAAACCGCCTCTTGATTTGGTTCAGATTCCCCAGACAGGAACAGGGCGAGCCGATCATGTGGGAGTGATCATGGATGGTTCAACTGTTTTACAAAGTCCTAAAGATGGATCAAAGCTCTATGATCGCGTGCGTTCAACAAAACAGTTGACCATGGAGGCATGGGTTCATATAGAACGCCAGTTCGATACAGGGGGGCGATTTCTTTCTTTTGTGAAAGGAGACAAGAGTCTCTTTTATTTCTATCAGGATATTGATGAAATCGTTCTGGCAGTCAATGCCGGTTTTTTAACAAGAGGGCGTTTCCACTCTGAAGGAATTGAAACGGTACTCTCAAGGGCCACGCCCATGTTGCCCTCTGCAAAACCGGTTCATTTAGTGGGGACCTCTCGCCCCGATGGTTTTGCCCTTTATTTCAATGGAAAAAGAGTGGCCAGAGGGTCTCTAGCAGACGGCTTTTTTGTGTTGGCAAACTATTTAAACCTGGATCGGATACCCTTTGGCGGACGTGCGCTGCTGGGGCTTCTTCTCTTCTGGCCTTTTGGGCTTTTCCTCTCGCTAACCCTGAAAGAGGTCTCCCTCGGCCATCTTGCCCTCTATGCCCTGATGGGGTCTCTTTTTGTAGGCCTTATTCTTCTGATTCAAGTGGCACAGCATCCCCTCCCCTTTTTCACCGAGCGAACATCATGGATGCCTATCTTTGCCTCTCTCTTAGGAATCATCTCCGGGGAAATAATCAAGAGAAGGTTTTTTATTCCTCCCTCTGGTTCTTTGCGAGCCTTCAAGAGTCGTTGAAGCCTGATCATTTCGGCATTCGTCAAGATAAGCCTCGCCTGCCACTCTTTTTCAAGAATAAATGCATATTTTATTGAAATGTTGTACCATGGCCTTTTAATCCCTATGTGAATGGGATAGAATACGCTTATGGACAAGAGACGTACAAAACGATACATGAAACAGATGTCGGTTCGCTTTGGAGAGAACGACTGCGAGCACGTTGGCCTCACCTACGACATCTCTGCACAGGGAATGTTATTGCGATCAAGCCGAATCTATCCGCCGCTCACTCATCTAAGGGTGGAGCTATTGCTATCAGATCAAGAGAAAATCTTTTGCGAAGGAGGGGTTCGATGGGCAAAGCGCGTCCCGCCAGCCTTAACACGCCTTATCAAAAAACACGGAATGGGGATATTTTTGACTCACACACCTATTGAATATCAACAGTTTGTCTCTCAGCTTGCTCGTACCCAAACCGGCTTAACCGCGTCACCTACTTGATTACTGAAAACAAAGACCTCAAAACTCGTTACAGCAGATCATCATGAATAACCACAGTAGACTTCTGTTTGAGTCCGATGGTATAGGAGCGCACTACTTTCTCCCGCTTTCGATTAAGCCGATTCAGTTGCTCCTGGTCTACATCGGGCGGATTCGTTTTTTTTAATTCCTCTATTTCATGAGGGGTCAGGGCCGTAGCATCCCGAATCAATGATTTGGCCTTATCAATCATCATGCTATCTCTTTGTTGTCCCTCAAATTGCTCCGGAGTCATCTTTTCCCGTGCCAGAATGCCACGATACAACTCGCCACTAAATTGGCCGTTCTCTTGAAAACCAGGCAGTTTTATAATTGACTCCTTTAGCTCGTCATCGGTAACATGCAGATCCATTCGAATCGCCTCCTGAAGCCACAATTTCTGATCCACCATTTGATCCAGCACCTGTTTACGAAGGTCTTCTTCCTTAAAAGGGGCTTTCAACACCTGGCTGTAAAACCGGGAGGCATTTTTATAAGCGCGGTTATAGGCATCGAGGGATATGGATTCCCCTCCCACCTCTGCGATATTCCGTTGGGCGCCATCATCACTTACCCCCCACCAACCCAGTGAGATTGCAAAGGTCACGGCGAGAATAAACATAATGCCACGGAAAAATATCGGGTTTTCAATAGTGCGTTGTCGAATCAGTTTTATCATCGTATCTGCCTCCGTTCATTTGACTTAAAATGTGTTCCTCTATAAGATTTTACACGGAGTTGGGCAATAAAAGCTATGCCGCCATATGTCATCAATAAAAAGTTCAAAAAATACCGGTAAAAAAGTAAAGATTGCGGGTGCAGGCCCTTCGGGATTGACGGCGGCCATTATTCTAGCCAAGGCCGGTTATGAGGTTCATGTCTATGAGGCAAGGGAGTCCGTCGGCGCGCGATTTATCGGCGACTTTCAAGTCCTGGAAAACAGCAGCGGACATCCCGACCCCATCGAGATGCTTCAGAAAATCGGCATTGCGATCAATTTTTTTGTTCGTCCCGCTTCCAGCGCTACTCTTTTTGACCATCGGCTTCGTCCAAAGACCGTTTCAAGCTCGGTTCCTTTTGCCTACTTTATTCAACGTGGAAGGCGGGAAGCCTTTACCGGAGCAACCCGTGTTAGCCTGGACGAAGGACTGCTTCAACAGGCGCTGGACATGGGGGTTTCTATTTACTATCAAACTCGAATTAAACCCAACGAGGCCGATATTATTGCCACAGGCCCAGCCGCAGCCGATGGCCTGGCCAAGGAGATGACCTTTCTAACCGATCTGCCCGATACCGTTTGGGTGCTTTTTGATATGAAATATGCCCCAGGCGGGTACGTCTATCTTTTTGTTCTTGACGGCGTAGCAACATTCGGATGTGCGATCACGCACAATCTTTCCGATATCAATCGCTATTTTGATGCCGCTCTAAAACGCGTTCAGGAGATCAGGCCCTTTTCCATTCAAGAGGGAAAAACCGGATATTCCTTCATGGATTTTCGGTTAAAATCGTCGGCTACAGACAATCAGCGGCTTTACGTTGGAGAGGCCGGTGGATTTCAGGATTATCTTTTTGGACTGGGACTTCGTTACGCCTTTATGACCGGATATTTTGCCGCAACAAGCCTTATTAGTGGCAAGAAATACGACACCCTGTGGAAAGAAGGGTTTGGCCCCTCGCAGGAAATGAGTCTGGTCAATCGTTCGCTTTATGAATGGGGGGGTAACTGGGGCCTTTCTGCCTTTGTTCAACAGGCACAAAAAAAGGATTTTAAAGAATATTTAACCTCATGGCAAACGAAGAGTCCGTGGAAGATGGCGTTGCTACCGATCATTAAATGGGCCTGGCAGGGAAACCAGTCCTGTCGCCACGTCTTCCCCGTTCACTGGTGCCGTAAGCGGCGTCAGCAAGTCTCAGGCAAAAATTGACAATTTCTAAGAGTGAACGTAGTATGTAAGGAAAGTAAGGAGTAGGTATGGAATTAGCAAAACTAACATCAAAAGGACAAATTACGATCCCAAAAGGGATTAGGAGTAAGTTAAAGTTGAAGCAGGGTGACAAAGTCTTTTTTATAGAAGAAAAGGGTAAAATTTATTTTCAGAATGCGTCGCAAATCGCGTTAACCGAATTTCAAGAGGCCATGGTGGAACAGGCAACAAAGGCAAACTTCAGATCAGAAGAGGATATTATTCATTATATCAGGGACATTCGTCATGAAATAAATAGAAATGAATGAGGTTTTTTATTGATACCAATATCATTATTTCTGCTGCTTTGTTTCCAAATGGAAAAGCAGCTTATGGGTACCTCTAAAACCTACTGCGCGGCCCAACTGCTGCGTTGCGCGGTGCTCGGAATCCTCATGTACACTGCGTACATTGCGGTTCCTGTGCTCCGTGCGCCTTGCATTTGAGCCGCTCGCTACGGTTTTTAGAGGTGCCCTTATGTGTTTTCTTACATTCTTGAATCGCATGAAATTGTCATTTCTGACTATTCACTGAAAGAATGTGCACTCGTTTTTGAGAGAAAATTTCCTGAAAAAATATCGTCATTGAAATTATTTCTCGAAAAGATTGATTATGAACTTTTTATTGCGCGTGAGAGTATCTATGAAAACGCCTATCCGAATATAAGAGACAAGAAGGACTTGCCTATTCTTGCCGCTGCGATTTTATCAGATGCTGATATTTTACTGACTGGGGATAAAGACTTGAGTTCCATGCCTATAAAGAGACCACTGATTATGACACCCACCGAATATTTTGAGTTAATAAACTGATCCACCGACGGGCACAGCGAACAACAGCCTCCATTGAAGGCTAAAAAGACGGTGTATGAATCAACCTCAGCCATCTCAGAAAATCAATAGTAATATTAAATCAGCCTATAGGTACTGCCAAAAGGTCACCCATCGGGGTGGGCCGCATTTCTCGGTGGGGTTTCGTTTTTTGCCGTCTTCCAAAAGAAACGCCATCTATGCCGTCTATGCCTTCTGTCGCTATGCCGATGACATCGTTGATGAGGCCCAAGCCCTCTCCTCCGACGTGGTATTGAAGGAATGGGAGGAGGAGTTGCACCGTTGCTATCGGCAGGAACCGACCCACCCGATCAGCATTGCATTGGCGGATGCCATTCTCCGTTATCCCATACCCATACAGGGATTCCTTGACCTCATTGCCGGTTGCCGAATGGACCTAACGTTATCCCGTTATCCCACGTTCGAGGCCCTGATGGTGTACTGCCATGGTGTCGCCACCACCATTCGCGACCTTTCCCTCCCCGTCTTCGGCTATTCGGATCCCAAGGCATTTGAATATGGTCAGTCCCTCTCTACCGCGTTGCAACTGACCAATATTGTGAGAGATATTGGAGAGGATTTGGATCGCGGCCGCATCTATCTTCCTTTGGATGAAATCCGCGCCTGCGGCTATTCGGAGCAGGAGTTGATGTCGCGGGCTAAAAATGCCGCCTTTTTAAAGCTAATGCAGTTTCAGTGTGAAAGAATTCGTGGCCTCTTTGAAAAATCGGCCTTGCTTGTTCCCCTTGTTGATGCCGATGCCCGAACAGCCCTCTCTCTGATGCGAGAGGTCTATATCGCGCTGATCGATAAGATAGAGCAAAACCCGTTTGATGTCCTGAATCGTCAGATTCGCCTTTCGTGGATAGAGCGGTGCACAGTGGTTGCTAAGCAAGTTTTAAGCCGTTAGGTCTTGTTTGAAATAGGGGTTGGTTTATCATACAATCTTTTTATCGGTTTTATTCTGTGAGGCCTCAATGAGTCTGGATTTAACCCCATTACAAAAGGCCCTGGCAAGCCTTGAAGAAGCCATACACCGTTTTAAAGATGCACCAACGGATAAGGGGCTTCGCGACAGCGTGATTCTCAGGTTTGAGTATTCGTGGGAACTCTGTATAAAGATGCTCATACGGCAATTAGACGGGGAAATCATGGGCATGGCCAAAGCCGATTTATTGCCTTATAGGGAACTGCTTCGGGAAGGAATCGAACGGGGGCTTCTTGCCGATGTAGACTCTTGGGTCGAGTATCGCAATCAACGAAACGAAGCCGCTCACACGTATAATGAGAAAAAGGCACTCGTCGTCTACAAAACCGCCTTGGACTTCTACCCCAATGCCATGGACCTTCTCAACAAATTGGAGCAGCGCAACCCATGATTGATCTTCGCCCCGATCATTTAAAACTGGTCAGGGAGATTCTGGCTAAATATCTGCCGGATCATACGGTCTGGGTCTTTGGTTCTCGCGCCACGTCCACAACCCACCTAACCTCCGATCTGGACCTCGCCATCATCAGCAATCAGCCCCTTCCTTCCTCAAAACTAGGCGGTCTTAAAGAAGCATTCTCGGAATCCGACTTGCCCTTTAAGGTGGATCTGGTGGATTGGGCGGCAACCGATCCATCGTTTCAGGAACGGATTCGGAATACCCACCAGGTCATTCGGTTTGGAGGCGAACCGGAAGACGCAATTCTGGCGCTTGTGGATATTGTGGAATATACCCCCCAGGCACGCGAAACAGGGAGTCAGGCTACTCGCGTGTTCGATCAGTATTTTATTGGCAAGCTCAAAAAGCGCGCCGAACGTCAAGGATTTTCGTTCATTAAGTCAATTGGTGATGCCGCCCTGCTCTGGGGTACGAACCCTGCCGACTTTGTTGCCTTGATACGCACCCTTTTTAAGGAAAATCCGATTCCACCCTACGAAGGGTTTACGCCGAGGTTACGGATGCTGGCCCATAAGGATTTCTTCACGTTTAGCCGTGATACGGAGGGTAAGGTCTCAGACGTGCACGGCATCGAAGCGATTCTCCTCTTCCGGTTAGAAAAGAGTGCACATGCCAATCGGGTCATTGTTACAGACCACCTGTTTAGCGGCCTAAGGCACTTACTGGACGCCGAGAACATAACCACCCAAATCATTGGCCTGCCGGATGCATTGAAGGGATTGGATGTGTTTTCCCCCCGTCAGGTCCATCTTTTAATCCCGCCGTTGGATGAAAAGACGCGCGACCTTTCAATGCCCAAATCCTATCGTGAGAGGCGAGACCGCTTGCGGGAAGATGTCCAGTTTATCCCTGTGTTTGGCGAGCTTTACCCCAAAATCCCAATGGGAGAAAACTTTCTGAAACTCACACTGGATCATCAAAAGACCCACGGGCCGGCCGGCTATTATCTTTGGGCATCCCCGGATATGGGTCGCCGATGGGAGGTTTTCCAACCCCTGTTATCGGAAGAGGAAGCAAGGGATGAAGAGACCGATCGGCGCGATCCAGAGACCCTCTCCCGCGCGCGGGAGAGAGG
>SBBA01000139.1 GCA_005239925.1 Candidatus Troglogloeales bacterium
GGTGTCTCAGACACAGGTGTCTCAGACACGGGTGTCCCGGATGCTAACGTTTCAGACGCCAGTGTCGCTGCTTCTGACGTTTTCGACACGGGTGCCGCAACGGGTTCGTTTTGTCTTTCCAATGGTGTCATGCTGTGCTGTATCAGCAGAGGGCTAATCAATTTAGAGAGGGATAAAAAGAAGACGCGTTCTTCTTCTGTCAAGGCTTCGGGGCTGTTCAATCCGATGCAGAGCGATCCCACGGTGGCTGTTTCGGTTTGAAGGGTTATGCCCGCAAAGCTGCGAGTGGGGGTGCCCCGAATCATTTGTCCGACAAAACGGCGATCTTTGGTGATATCTTCCGAGAATAGAGTGCCTCCCTCATGAGAAATAATCGTGGGGAGCGATTGCCATGCACGTGAGACCGGCTCTTTTTTACCAAAATTATTGGCAAGTCCGTAAGAGAAAATAGGCGACCACACCTGATCCGCCTCTTTATACCCAAAGAGGAGAACAATATCTGCCCCAGTTTGTTTTACAATGCTTGAGATCAACCGTTCCCAAAACAGGGAAAGATCGGCTTCGGTGGAGGTCTCCTCCGAGAGCATTTCTAAAAAGGTCGTTAGTTGTAGTGGGGGAGGATTCCTTTTGGGCAGACAGGGAGGGGGCTCTGTTTCCAGTATTTCTGACTCGACTTCAACCTTTAGGGAACCATTTTCGTGAGCCATCAGAGCGCCCTTATGAACAATACGCCATTATCGCCACAAAGAGATGTTGGATCGGCGCGCAGAACACGACTCCTCAATCTAACACAGGCTTTGGTTAATGTCAAAAAGGCAATACTCGGGGTGTGATTTCAGTGGGTTTGTTTTTTGCTGGGCGAAGTACAGACTGCTGCAAAGTGCTATGAACGGTATATTCCCCTGCACCTTGCGTGCTTTCAATGGTTAATGGAAGCGGATAAAATCCCTCAGGGCAAGCGTATTGCCATATAAAGGACCCGGCAGAGTTAATGCCTTATATGTTTCTTCTTCCTCTTCCCTGGGGAGAATCAGCAAAAACCTGCCATAAAGCGAGCCTTCTCGCGTGTGCCACCAGGTATCAAAACGAGAAGGATCCATTTTTACGCGGCCCAATGCAGGGTCTGCAAGATAAACCCACTTGTCATTCATTTCGTAAATCACACTAAAATGCTCCGATCCATGTTCCGATACAAGAAATACAATGGCGGGATATTTCAATCGGGCAAGCAGATCAAGTTTCCCTGCAAATCCTGCCGACCGGAATCCCCTTTTTACGGCTGAGTGATGGATATCCTCAAAAGACAACCAACCTTCTTTTCCTGTTTCTTTGAGAATTTCCTTCTCGGTCACAGAGGCGCCATACATTTGTAACACGGTTGCCAGCGCCGCGGCGCCACAGGTGTCGTCTTCCTGTTGTTTCACAACGCCCCGATCTCGGATTTCCTTCCATGATTGCATTTTAACGCCCCCCTTTTCATATCCAAACGCATCCGATATGAAAAAGAAGAGCGCAATAAACAGCAGGGGAAACAAGCTTTTTCTCCAAGTCAACATTTCTTTACTCCCCTCCTCAGTTGAGGAGGGGTTGGGGTGGTTTGCTCTAATGGCTCCTTTTCTCATCCTATTTCTCCTCACGTCACCAAAGTCGGGTAAAACCTGTTCTTGCCGAAATATTATCATCCAAATAAACGTTGCCTGCGACCCAACCCTTTGTCTTCCCTTCCAGCTCAAAATAAGTGCTCCATCCCTTCTTCAGGGGAAGGCTTGTCTTAACCGAAACCAATCCACCTATATCTGATTGGGATGTCCTGAAATTTTGGTCCTCCGGCTGTGACCAAACTGACAATCTAGGCGTAACGGCAACCTCCCTCCCAAAAAATCGGTAAGGGTAGTTGACCAATTCCATATCCACTCCAAGGAAATAATGATCGTCATTAAACTGATTTTGTAGAGAGAAGAAAAATTTCAGGTCAGCGCTTTTTAGGAGAAAATCAGCGTTCACTGTATAACCAAATGAGGTTAAGTAATGTGTGGGTCTCACCTTAAAAACATATTCGTCACCTCCTAAGGGCTTGACCTTGTGTGGTTTCATTAAAAAAAGTCCGGCCATATTAAGAAGAGAAAGGTCTCGCTGTTTCTTTAAATAACGTACTTCTTCCGTAGTCAGGTCCGATAATTTAATGGCTCGGTCAATACCCACGCCGGTTGGATGAACGCCGCGGGCCGTATAATCCTCTTGTGGCCTGTGCAGATCGTAGACCCATGCGGTAAAATCAAATCCGGTAAAGTCACGTTCTTCAATGGTACGTTCTTCTAAATTATGAAGATTAGTGTCAATGTCTACTACACTTGTAGTACTTGCACGAAGATAGAAGTGGCCATTAAGAACATTCAAAAATAGAATCATATCAGCATGGGATGTTCCCAAGAAGAATGCGTCTTTGATAAGGGACGCAACCAGTTGGTTATCTCCCTCATACCCTGCCGCATGACTCCGAATAAGATCGTGGGGGTATTTTTTCTTGAACAGGATTAAATCTTCATCCTTTACTCGGCTGACCACGATAAACTCACCACCGATCTCCAGGTCATAAACGTTGTTGTAAGAATCAATACCCCGATTCTTAAGAACCGCCCGATGATATTCCTCATGAACCCAGGCATCCCCTAATGGCAAATAAGAAGATCCAAATAAATAGGAAGCGAACAGCAGACCCTTGAGGAACCTGTTGGATGACGCTGATTGGGGTTCATGGAGGCCCAATGCTTTGACTAATGTTGGATAGGTAATCTGGTAAAACGATTTGGATAACTCAGTAGACTGCCTCATGCTGGTGACAAAGTTACCGTCGTAACCGTCAGAATCATTAAAAGGAATATCAAGCAGAGGAAGATTGATTTGTAAGGCGGGAAAAGGCTGAGGGTGTGTGTTCTCCTGTCCATATGCACCATCCTCAATCAGAGAAACTAACAGACAAAAAACAAAAAGTAAAACGCGTTTTATCACAATGACCTCCTTATAATTCACCAAAGTCGGGTAATGCCTGTTCTTGCCGAAATATTATCATCCAAGTAGACGTTACCTGCGACCCATCCCTCTGTCTTCCCCTCCAGTTCAAGATAAGTGCTCCATCCCTTCTTCAGGGGAAGGCTTGTTTTGACCGAAACCAATCCCCCAAGATCGGATTGGGATGTCCTAAAATTTTGGTCTTTCGGCTGTGACCAGATTGAAAGTCGGGGTGTAACGGCAACCTCTTTTCCCAAAATACGGTAAGGATAGTTGATAATCTCTACATCCACGCCGGGGAAATAATGTTCATCATTAAACTGACTTTGTAAAGAGAAGAATAATTTCAGGTCAGCGCTTTTCAGGAGAAAATCAGCGTTCACCGTATAACCAAACGAGGTTAGGTAATGCATCGGTTTCGCAATAAGAAGAAATTCTTCGCCACGGAGGAAGGGCCTCACTTTA
>SBBA01000144.1 GCA_005239925.1 Candidatus Troglogloeales bacterium
AAGGGGGCCTTGGGGGCCAATGCCATTCTCGGCGTTTCCCTCGCCAACGCCAAGGCGGCAGCAACCGAGGCCAAACAGCCGCTCTATCGTTACCTGGGGGGGGATAGTGCATGTGAGCTCCCCGTTCCCATGATGAATATTATCAATGGCGGGATGCATGCCAATAACGGCCTCGATTTTCAGGAGTTTATGATTATCCCTGCCGGCGCCTCTTCCTTTTCCGAATCGCTTCGGATGGGCGTCGAGGTTTTTCACACCTTAAAAAAGACCCTGCACCAGGCCGGATATATCACTGCTGTGGGGGACGAAGGGGGGTTTGCCCCTGCCATTCGGTCACATCGAGAGGCATTGGAGCTCATGATGCAGGCCATCGACAAGGCGGGTTACTCGCAACAGGTTCTCTTGGCCCTGGATGCGGCCTCGTCCTCTTTCTATAAAGACGGGAAATACCAAATGGACTCGGAGGGAAGGGTATTTACTTCTGATGAAATGATTGACTATTATGCCAGGTTGGTTGATGCGTTTCCGATTGTTTCGATTGAAGACGGCCTCTCGGAAAACGATTTTTCCGGGTGGGAGGCGTTGACGGCCCGTTTAGGAGATCGTGTCCAGCTGGTGGGGGATGACCTGTTTGTCACCCAGGAGAAATATCTTCAACAGGGGATGGCTCGGAAATGGGGGAATGCCATCTTGATTAAACTCAACCAGGTGGGTACGCTGACCGAAACGTGTCAGACCATCCATTGCGCCAAGAAGGGGGGATTTGGAACGATCATCTCCCATCGGTCGGGTGAGACCGAAGACACGACACTGGCCGATTTGGCGGTTGGAACGGGGGCAGGACAGATCAAGACCGGTTCTTTATCGCGTACCGACCGGGTGGCTAAGTACAATCAGCTTTTAAGGATTGAACAGGCGTTGGGTTGTTCTGCCGTTTTTCAAGGGTTGCGCATTTATGCCCACTTCAAATAAAAGCCTAAAGTCCATTGCCGCCTGGCATAAGAAAAAACGCCAGTTGATTCTGGCGTGTCTCCTTTTTATGACCATCTCGTTGCTCTTCTCATTTTTCTTTGGGGAGATGGGCTTCATTCATTTTTCAAAAATGAAGAGGGCCTTGCACCAGTCTGAGACCGAAATACATGCCATTGAAAGAGAAAACGACCGACTGATTCAAGAGATTGAAGCGCTCAAAACCGATGCCTCCTATATCGAAAAGATTGCACGGGATCGTCTTGGCCTGATTAAAAAGGGTGAGACCACGTACGAGTTCTACAACAGGCAGAATTAAGAATCGAGAATTAAGAATTACGAATAAAACCTTTAAAACCTTGATTCTTTATTCTCGATTCATGATTCTTAATTGAGATCATGGCTTACCGGACAGGATTTATAGCTATTGTCGGGCGACCCAATGTTGGGAAATCCACCCTTCTTAATCAAATCCTCGGCCAAAAAATTTCGATCACGTCGAACAAGCCTCAGACCACACGCAATAGAATTTTAGGGATTAAACATCTGCCGGAGGGACAAATGATCTTTCTGGATACCCCTGGCATTCCCAGCACGGATAGGGCCACGTCCAAGTTGAACCACCGTATGACGCAAGCGGCCTACAATGCCATCCACGACGTTGACCTGGTTCTGGCCGTAATCGAGCCTAGACTGACACCCGAGGATCAACAACTGTTTAACCTTCTGAGTAAGGAGAAAATCCCCAAAATATTGGTGATTAATAAGATTGATTTGGTGGCTCAAACCGAGCTTATTCCGCTTTTAAATGGGTTGAATACCAACGAAGGCATCCAATACGGCTTTTCCGACGTGGTGCCGATTTCGGCCAAAACCCTTGAGAACACGGAACGACTGCTAGAGGTGGTGCTGACGTATCTTCCATATGGAGAGGCGCACTTTCCAGAAGATCAGGTGACGGATCAACCGGTTCGATTTCTGGCCGCTGAAATCCTACGCGAAAAGGTGATCAAAGAAACCAAGGAAGAGATGCCTTATGTAGTGTCGGTTCAGATTGATACATTCCGCGAGCAGGAGAAAAAGGGGCTGACGCATATCCAGGCCACCCTGTTTGTGGAAAAAGAGTCGCAGAAACGGATCCTGATTGGGCAGGGTGGAGAGCGGCTCAAAAAAATCGCCACGGCCGCGCGTCTTGAATTAGAACCGCTCCTTGAGACGAAGGTTTTTTTAGAGGCGTGGGTGAAGGTCAAAAAAGACTGGCGTCAAAACGACGCCTTCTTAAATGAGAGTGAGTATTAATCCGCCGACGGGCGGAGGCGAGCGAAGCCCTTCCGTTGGTCGGTCTGGGCATGCGGATGTCATTACACGAAAAATTATCTACGCAAAAACGGTGATGTCACCAACAAAGAGTCTAATATTACCGATAACATGACGCAGTTGTTAGAACAAAAAACGAAGCTGAATCGTCGGATCGCACGGCTTTGTGATGCTATCGATCACGATCTAAATGAAGCCTTTCTAAAATATTTTGAGAGCAACTCCTACGCCTATTTCGCCCTGGAGGAAAAGCTGGTGGTGATGAAAACCCTTTTTGAAACCATACAGCGTCAGGGTATGGAGGCCACCACGTTAGCGGATTTATCCAAAGTGATCGAACGAGCCGGGTATGTTGAGGACCGGATGGATGAGCTTGAAAGTCAGATTTATAATCGTCGCAAGCGAAGAGTCCATCGGTTTAACTTCTCCGATTTCTTTAAAAAGTACCAGGAGCAGATCGGACACGACGCCGAGAGTGAAATTCCTTCCATGCAGGAGGCCTATCAGGTTCTGGGCCTTGCACAAGGAACGGGCATGTTAGAGGTTACGGCGGCCTTTCGCCGTTTTGCAAAAAAATATCATCCCGACGCACGGGGCGGGGATCGCTCACAGGAGGCGGCGTTACGCCGCGTCGTAGGGGCCTACGAATATATCAAACGGCACTTTGCGGGCAATGTTTGATCTAGCTATAGTGTAAACAGATAGCTTTTAGAGGTGCCTCTGTAAAAACAGATCTATGAGTCCATCGCAAACCAAGGAGTCAGGCCCTAGATATTTGGCCACCTTCACTAAACAGTCTTGATGGGCCTCCTGAAATTGCTCAGCCTCTTCCTGAACCTTCTTGACCAAGTGTCCTGTAAAAATAAAATAGGGGAAGAGGATAAATTTAGTAAATGACCGTCCACAAGCCATTTCAAACGCCTCTGGAAGTAGAGGAGAGACGATGTCGGCGTAACACCCGATGCCATCAGCCAATCCCAGCCTCTCACCCAAGGACGCTGTTAATCGCTGTACCTCCTGATTAGCATCGGCATGCGACGTTCCACGGCCTACAACAATCAGAACGGTTTCCTTTCGATTGAGCCCGGGCAGATCTAATAGGGCCTGCTCGATACGAATCTGGCAAAGCTGTAAAATTTTGGGGTGAAAGCCAAGATGTTTTGCATAATAAATAGGAAGATGGGGATAACGGTGCCGGGCCTTTTGGATTTCCTTGGGGATATCCTCTTTGACGTGGCGGGCCGCCGTCAGCATCAAAGGCAACACCACGAGGGAGATAGGCTTTTCAGGACTTGTCTTGTTGGCCTCTATGAGCCGGGCATAGGCATGATCAATTGCCTCGCCGATGGTAGGTGACTCAAACTCTAAATAGCCATGTTCGACGATACCGGGATGGGTCTTTTTAACAAGCTGTATCAGGCTTTGAAACTCTGATATAGCGGCGGGGTCACGACTTCCGTGACTGATAACGACAAGCCCAATTTGTTCAAAACAGGTGGGATTCAATGGCCTTGGAAAGGTCTTCCAGGTACGCCGTCATTCCGGCAATTTTTAAGTCGGAATCCAGTGCCTTAGACTCTCTGTTAGTAACATCTACGTTTTTTGCGTAGATAATTTTGGCGCAACGATATCTGCATGTCCAGACCGACCAACGGGAGGGCTCCACTCGCTTCCGCCCGTCGGCGGATTACGTTCTTCTTTTGAGGTCCAGGATGACGGAACGGGCGATTTCTTTCAAGGCTTCAAAAACCCCTTTTCCAGAAGAGGCCACCCCTTCAAAATACGGGACCCGCCTGATATTTAACACCTCGTTCATTTCTTCAATCGGCATAATATCAGCAAGGTCTCGTTTATTGTATTGGATGGCAAGGGGAATGGTGTCGAAATCCAGATGATGTTCTATCAGATTTTTTCTTAAATTTTCTGAGCTTTCGATATTGGCTTCCATCCGCTCGACCTGAGAGTCGGCCACAAACACAACCCCGTCTGCGCCACGCAGAATCAGTTTCCGACTGGCGTCATAAAAGACCTGGCCGGGCACCGTATAGAGATGGAATCGAATTCGAAAGCCGTTGATGGTTCCGAGGGAGAGTGGCAGAAAATCAAAAAACAAGGTGCGTTCCGTCTCGGTAGCAAGTGAGATCATTTTGCCTTTATTTTCCGGCGCCGTCCGTTTGTAGATATAATTGAGATTAGTCGTTTTACCGCACAGACCAGGCCCATAGTAGACGATCTTGCAGTTAATCTCTTTTTCAGAATAGTTAATGAAAGACATTTATATTTTTTTAATAGATATTAACTACCCTATTTTAGAAACATATTCAAAGGTCACTGGATTCCCGCTTAAAGCATGCGCGAATGACGGCGTTATGTCGCTTTTAAGTTACCGCTTAAAATCGTGTGACGACACCGCGTGTTCAGACTGACCAACGGGAGGGCTTATCTGCCGTGGTCGTCGCCACCGGGAGGGCTTGCTCGCCCCTGCCCGTCGGCGGGTTAACTGAACAGTCTGTCGATGTCGTCTTCCGTAATCGCCGCAAACGGAGAACGCGCCTCTTTCTCGATATCTACTTTTTCAGTCCTCGTTAATATCTTTGTAAAAATACGTGCGAGAACCTCACCGCTTTTTTTAACCCGAAGCCTCACCAACCCCAGTGAGGAACGGTGATCAAAAACAACCACCAAAATCAGCCGCTGCGCTATAATGGACACATGAATATGATCCCGTTCTCCCTCATGGAACAGGATCGAGAATTCCTTCTCTCCCAGGAGTTTGGCCATCCCACCCGTAGCCGCGATATTCCCTGCCGTGAGAGAGGCCAGCGAGGTGGTGTCCAGATTTTTCGAGTCACCTGCACTGGCGATCAGATGTCCGTTCTTATCAACCAGAAAAGTCACTTTAGAGTTGGCCAGCATCTGTAATTTAGATAGCTCGGCGTTTACCTCCTTAAAATCCTCATCGTACATGACCCAGATTGAAGTGGACACCTTTTATCCTTCCGCCATTTCATCATCAAGGGCAATATCATCGGTTTTATCTAAGCGTTCAATATAATGACGGGCCCAGGAAATATAGATTCCTGCGGCATCCTTCATGGCCATGGCCCCTTTGGACAACTCCAAAAGGTCCTTTTGATCTTTTCCTTTTTGTCGCAGATCGTCAATCTTATCTTCAAAGGAGTAAGAGAGCTTCTCCATGGAGCGCATGACTTCATCCAGCGATGCTTTTACAGGATTCGTATACATATTTCCTCCATTTTTTTTAAAAGGACCGTCGGCGGAGCGTTATCATAACAAAAACAGATAGGCAAAAAAAGAGGTAAAAAGAAGGGACGTTAATTTGATTGTTTGAGCAAGAGATAATCCACGACCACATTAAAGAACGACGTCTCAAAATTTTTGTGGTGGTGAAGCAGTTGCTCTAAAACAAAACGACCCCTCTTCACTACATCGTTCCGATCAGCCTGATTTGTGGACCGGAGGAACTGTTCCGCGACCTCCAAATAATTGGATATGCCCAACTCCGTTAGATGATCGATTCGGGTGCCGCGTAATGTACGATGATCTGAGACATCAATCCGGGCTGGGGATAAACTGAGCGTTACATGCGTCTTTTCAATATACTTCCCTTCGATCACCCACGCCGACTTCACTCCTCCTTTTTCCGGATTTGTGCCAAAGCAATGAGACCCCTCTTCCAAAAACCGGAAGAGGCAATAATTTTTTCCGATGGTCGCATCGTCCACACAGACGCGCCACCAGTTTGCCTTTTCGTTGCGAAGGAAGAAAAGAGAGAGCACCCCTATGTTTAATCGAAATACCGGGGCATTAAAGGCGTAACGGGTATTTCCCATGCCACCAATATAGGCATGCTCGATATTGCGTTCTTCATCAAAAAAAAGCCGGGTTTTAAAAAGGTCGGGGGCAATCTCACGAATCACCCCTTCGTTCGATAACGCCAAAAGGCAAGATTGAGTTTCTCCCAAGACACGGGCCTGTTTTTCCGCGTCCTTAGGCGATTGTATCTTTAACGCCGTCATCAGACCATCAACGCTGTAGGCGCGATGCGGCTCTACAAGAAAAGCCTTCCTGATTCTTCCTTCCAGAAGCGACTCAGGAGATACGACAGGTGGATTTTGAATTTTCTTTTCTTGACTGAGGGAGGACATGTTATTGGTAGGCCTGACCTAATCCAGCGGCTTCCGCTTTATGTGCTGTCAGATTAATCTCACCGGTGGATGCATTCACAGGGGCCATGATAATTGCTTCATGTTTTGCGGCGCTACAAACCACGGCGCAAAGATC
>SBBA01000017.1 GCA_005239925.1 Candidatus Troglogloeales bacterium
ATGACGAAGAGGATATGAGCCGATAGGACACTTCAACCGGTAAATGCACTTCTCCCTGCTCCTGCCAGGCCACTGGTTTTGTATAAACAATCTCGCCATGACCGGTTGTAACCACCAGTGCGCCCTCATCACTAACCCGCAGCCCCTTAGCGCCTCCCATTTGCAGACGAATCACGTCTACAGACTTTCCCGGCTGAACTAAAAAGAGTTTCTCTAGATTTTGTCCGTAGGCCTTTAGGGTCACCTCAACCCCCGGCCAAACCTCACCTAAATGAACCGCGTCGTATGTCGAAGCGTGGCTTGTCCAACGGGCTTGATTGGCGCCCACAAAATAACTAACGTGGGTCGGCGATGGGGTCCCTGCGCTCAGTTTGGGATGCCCTCCTACCAGCGTCTCTGTTAAAACCCAGCCAGGGGATCGAGTTGCCTGGCCTACCGGATAAGAATGATTATCCGTGGTATCATCCGCAGCCTCTTGTTTCCCGGGTAGCGAATAAACAATCTCGCCCGATTGAGTCACAAAGACCGTACCGGCAAAGGTCTGGACATAGTAGGCCACTTTTGGATCGGTCTGACCGGTATTAGCGATAAAGGGAATTGCCAAGCTCTTTACCGCTTCTGTAGCTTTTGTTGTATCAGCCTTTGCAGCCGCAGCCGGGGTTGCATCAGCCGAGATCGGTATGAATACCGCCCCCGGTATTGGAACATCGGCAAAGGCCAAGCCACCCCGTGGTTGGCCACCCAGTAACAAGATAATTACGATGAAATGTGCCATTATTTTTTTCATTAGAACCTCCCTTTTCTTGGTTTATAAGTCAAAGCATTCTACCGGTTACAACATTGGGGTAGGGGCGTATTGCAATACGCCCCTACTAAAGCCTATAAAACAACCCCTTGGAACGTTACGAACCTAAGGGCAGTTGACGATCGTGTTGGTACCGGGTCCTCCGAGACAGGAATCTATCCCCGCGCCACCGTCTAAGGCATCATTCCCTGGCCCCCCTAGTAACTTGTCATTTCCATTTTCGCCAGCTAAGGCATCATGTCCTGGCCCTCCTGATAACAAGTCGTTTCCAGCGCCACCACCTAATGTGTCATTACCAAACTGGCCAAATAACTTGTCGGCTCCATCTCCACCCGTCAGGATGTCATTTCCATTTTCGCCGTAGAGTTGGTCATTTCCAAGCCCACCATCCAGGGTATCGGCTCCCAATCCACCGCGCAAATTATCATTCCCGTCCCCTCCGGACAAAATGTCATTGCCATCCATACCAGACAACTTGTCAAATCCGGCCCCACCCACCAGGCAGTCGTTTCCACCCAGACCATGGATCGTATCATTTCCGCCTAGGCCACGAATTAGGTCGTTACCTGGTGTGCCGTTAAGGATATTATTGGCGGGTGTACCCGTAATAACATTCGGTGTTGGAAGCAAGGGACACTCATCTAAGGCATCTGGAATACCATCTCCATCTGTGTCTAACGCCTTGATTTTAGCCACAAAGGCGTCAATGCCGCCGTTATGGGTGGTATCTGGCCCGACTAACACGGGAAAGGTTGCTTCAGTTGAATATGTGAATCCTGTGACATAGGCAGCTCCGGCGCTATCCACTGCTATTCCACTGCCAGTATCTCGACCAATATATCCCGCATAGGAAAGTCCAATACCACTTGGCGTAATTTTTGCGGCAAAGGCATTGGAGTAACCGGTGAGTGTAAGGCCTGGCCCCCCCAACACTGGAAAGGTCGCCTCATCAGAAGTAGTATAGCCTGCGACATAGGTGGCTCCGGTTTCATCGACTGCTATGCCTATCCCTCTATCATTCCCACTACCACCGATATATCCCGCATAGGAAAGTCCGACACCAGAAGGCACGACCTTTGCTACAAAGGCATCTTCAAGTCCGTTGAAAGTTGTGTCCGGCCCCAGCAACTCCGGAAAGGTTGATTCATTGGATTCAGTCCAGCCTATAACATAAGCGGCCCCAGCAGTATCTACGGCAATATCAATGCCATAGTCAGAAGATGACCAGAGCTGAAGAAATCAGAATTAGACCCAGCAGTATCTACGGCAATATCAATGCCATAGTCAGAGGCACTTCCACCAATGTATCCCGCATAGGAAAGCCCAACACCACCGGGTAGTACCTTTGCCAAAAAAGCATCACCATAGGTGCCGCCGTTGTAGGTTAAATCCGGCCCTACTAACACCGGGAAAGTTATTTCATTAGATCGGGTTGTACCCGTGACATATGCGGCTCCAGTTCCATCCACCACAATGCCCCCACCATAATCGGGGCCATTACCTCCAATATATCCTGCATAGGAAAACCCAGTACCCCCTGGCATTACCTTCACAACAAAGACATCGTAGAAACCTCCATTATGGGTGATGTCCGGCCCCAGCAATACTGGAAAGGTCACCGCAGTAGAACTCGTTTCCCCTATGACATAGGCAGCTCCGACCCCATCTACGGCAATGTTACGACCAAAATCAGTCCCACTACCACCGATATATCCCGCATAGGAAAGCCCCGAGCCATCTGGCATAACTTTTGCCAAAAATGTATCCCTAGCGCCATTATGGGTGATGTCTGGCCCCAACAACACTGGAAAGGTCGTTTCATCAGAAAAGGTATCCCCTACGACATAGGCAGCCCCGGCCCCGTCTACCACAATACCAGTGCCACGATCCTCAGCACTACCACCAATATATCCTGCATAGGAAAGCCCGGAACCATTTGGCATCACCTTTACCACAAATGCATCGGAGGCGCTAGACAAGGTTGTGTCCGGCCCCAGCAATACCGGAAAAGTCGCTTCAGTAGAATGAGTAGTGCCTGTAACATAGGCGGCTCCGGTTCCATCCACGGCAATATCACTACTCAAATCTTCCCCACTGCCTCCGATATATCCCACATAGACAAAGACAGGGGGATCGAGTACCAGCGCCTTGGTTTTATCGTACGCGCCTAATTCAAAGCCATAAGTAACGACCTCTGGATCATTCCCCCTCACCTCAGTCCTCCCCCACGAGGGGGGAGGAGGAGATGAAGAATTAGATTCTGGATTCCCGATAGGGGCATTCGAGAATGACAACCCCTCTTTATCCCTCCCCTTCAAGGGGAGGTTAGGTGGGGATGGGTTTGAGGTTATAGAGGAATGAGGTTCCAGCCGATAAGACGATGCCACCTCTACCCGTTTCCCATTCACCTCCTGATAAACGTATGGCTTCCCTTCGCCAAATGTCCTGACCGGCGTTACCACATTTAACATCCCTTCTTTTGTTAGTTGGACGGATTCTGCGCCACGATAGGCCAGCCGTACTTGGCTGGGGTCTGCACCCGGATGCACGACAACGTCATATTCCAACTGCCCACCCTTGCCATAATAGATCATGTCAATCCCTGGCCAAAGATTGGGGTAGACCACCTTGCTATAGGTTTTCAACCCCGTCTTCCACTGATCCTTCGATCCTTTAAAATAGCTGATCTTAGCGGGTGTGGCCTCTTCCGCACGAGGGGTTACCTTCTTTGCGCCGACGAACTCTAACCGAACGGCCCAGCGATCCAATTCGGGCGAACGGCCGTTCGCCCCTACATCCTCATCCCCTCCCTTTAATGAAAATGGTAAGGTATGCGTTCCCTCTTCCGTCAGAGGAGAAGTTATTGGGGCCTTTTGAGCCTCTGTTAACGCAAAGGTTACGCCATCGGGGGTAAAATAAACCGTTGTTCCTTGCCCCTTCAGATAGTAGGAAACCGACTTGTCACTGATCTGGCCACGATTTTCAATAAAATAAAGGGGAAGCTGACTTAAAGTAGCCTGTACCTTCTTTTTATCAACCTCCGTTTTTGATGCCTCTGTGGGAATTTGGGGACTCGTCCTATCTTTTTCTGGTGCAGCTGTTGTAGCCGCCTGCAGGGGTGATACCATCATCATTCCGAAAAGCATCATGGTAAAAGTAACAGTTACATGGGTGTACTGATTCGTCTTCATGGGTTTATCTCCTTTTCTTTGGTAAGTTCATTCTCACCAACTCGCTATAACCTATAGCGAGAAGCGTGCCAATGATTCGTTTGCGTCCTTTTTTGTACGAACATAGATTGAGAATCTCCTTTATTCATAAGGGAATAGTGGTATTTAATTTTTTTATGAAAGGGGAAAAAACGAATAGAAACGAGGGTGGTTCTATTAAGAAAGTGTATCCAATTGGATACACCTCAAGGTAATCTCCCCGTCATTTGACAACTTCCCCGTTATTTAGGTTTAATGGAGGGCTTTGAGAAAACGGAGTGGTCTTCATTTCAAATCAAAATTAACTGAAAGGCGAACATAATGAGCGAAACAATGCCGGTTTCTGCGCCGCTTAACCCTGTTGTCGGAACGGTTGAGCGGTCTCAAAAAACAGCCCCGGCTTTACGGGGAAGTATAAAAGAGGTCATTGCCATTGTCCGACAGTCCCGCCACGCGGCAACACGTCAGGCGTTGGAGGCGGCAGGCATCTTCTCCTATACCACCTTCCCTGTTCTGGGGCGAAGCCGACAACGTGGACTGCGGTTCCAATCGGAAGGCAAGGAGGCCATGACCATTAAGTTTCTTCCCAAGCAGTATTTCTCCATCGTGGTGCATGAAATGCAGCTCTCAGCAGCCATTGCCGTGATTATAAAATCCAACCGCACCGGAGAAGGGGTCTCCGGGGACGGTCGCATCTTTGTCGTTGATATCGATGACGCCGTGCGAATCAGCACCGATGATAGGGGGTGTGAGGCCATATGAAGATCATTCGCGCCATTATTCGACCGGAACGGGAAGAGGCCGTTATCGGCAAATTGGAAGAGGCGGGGCTTTATGCCGTCACTAAGCTGGGGGTACTAGGCCGGGGCCGACAGCGCGGCATCACCATCGGCAAGGTAAAATATGATACCCTTTCTAAGGTAATGCTCTTCATCGTTGTCGAAGAGGCAGAATACGAAAAGGCCATCGCCGCCATTGTAGCAGGTGGCGGAACGGGATATCCGGGGGACGGCAAAATATTCGTGCAGTCGGTTTCGGAGTCTTATACCATTCGCACCGGCATCAAATCCGAAACGACGGATTAAAATGAAATCAGGCGATCTCTTTAAAATTCAAAACCCTGAGATGAGGGCGCTCCACCTGACGTGGATTGCCTTTTTCATCTGTTTTTTTACCTGGTTTAACATGGCCCCGCTGGCCACCACCATGGCCAAAGAGCTGGGGTGGCTCACGCCCAAAGACCTGGGCCTTCTGGCAATTTGTAATGTCGCGCTCACCGTCCCGGCGCGTGTTTTTGTCGGTATGGCCATGGATCGTTTAGGCCCCCGAAGGGTCTTTTCCGTGTTAATGGTAACGATGTCGGTCCCCGTCTTTTTCTTTGCCTTCGGAAACAGTCTGGCCCAACTGCTGGTCTCTCGTCTTGTGCTGGGTTGTATTGGGGCCGGTTTCGTCGTTGGCGTTCATATGACCGCGCTCTGGTTTAAGCCCAAGGATATTGGCTTTGCCGGAGGGGTCTACGCCGGGTGGGGAAACTTCGGCGCCGCAGCCGCTGCCATGATACTCCCAACGCTGGTGGTCTATCTCTTTGGAGGAGAAAGCGGCTGGCGGTATGCCATTGCCGCCAACGGCGTGGCGCTGCTTCTGTACGGCATCGTTTACTGGTTTGCCATCACCGACGGCCCGAAAGGAAGCGTCCATCGAAAACCACGAAAGGTTACGGCGATTGAGGTCAGTTCGTCCGCTGATATGGCCACCCTTATTTTCTTTACCATTCCGGTGATCGGTTCGCTGGCCCTGCTGGTCTGGAAGGTTCAACAAATGGGATACATGGGGCCGGGGGCCGCGGGCCTTCTCTACCTGCTCATCATCGCGGGGGTTCTCTACCAAGTTGCCCAGGTCTTGAAAGTGAATCGCCCCATTCTAAACAAGGGGGTTCCTAAGGATGACCGGTATCCCTTCAGCAGTGTGATGGCCCTTAATATCGCCTACTTCGCCAATTTCGGATCGGCGCTCGCGGTGGTCTCGATGCTTCCCACGTTTTTTGAGGCGACCTATCATCTCTCCCCTGCCTTTGCCGGACTCATCGCCTCTTCTTTTGCGTTTACGAACCTCTTTGCACGCCCCCTGGGAGGCATCCTCTCCGATCGTATGAAAAGCCGGAAACAGGTAATGACCTTATCCATGCTGGGCATCGCGATTGGTTTTGTCGCAATGGGTTTTATTAACGCCAATTGGTCCATCGCCCTGGCCCTGGTGGTGACGGTGCTCTGCTCCATCGTCCTTCAAGGGTCGGCGGGGGCAACCTTTGCAATCATTCCCCTGGTAAAGCGGCGCCTCACCGGTCAGATTTCCGGGATGGTGGGGGCCTATGGAAACGTCGGGGCGTTGGTCTATATAACCCTCTATACCGTGACAGGGCCTGGGCCGTTCTTCTTTATATTGGCGGCGGGCGCCATGGTCAGCTTTTTTGTCAGCCTCTTTTTCTTAAAAGACCTGGGACTCTCTTTGGCCAGCGAGTATCATCTTTCGTCGGTGGATCGGGATATTGAAGGGGAGGCCTATCTTTCCAATCTTAACCTGGAGCCGGAGATTGTAGAAGAGGGGAATCACCCGGAACGGATTCAAATGAAGGTGCATTTCGATGATTGAATCCGATATCGCCAAGGTCAAGCAGGAGGGGCTGGGTCTTGATTTTGCCCGAATCCACGAGGCCGGTACGCGGGCGCTGGTTCCAGGGGATGACTATCGCTTAAAGACCTACGGCTTCTGCCAACAAAAACATCCCGGCTATTTTACGCTCCGCATTCGGATACCCGGCGGGGTGGTGACGGCCAATCAATTATATCATCTGACCCAACTTATCGAGACCCACGGAAGAGGGGCGGCCCATCTCACCGCCCGCCAGGGATTGGAGTTGCATTTTGTCCGCGTGGAGGAGATGGAGGAGATATTCAAGGCGTTACAATCCATCGGGATGACCACCCGTTCGACCGATGGCCATACCCTGCGCAACGTCGTTGCCTGTCCTCACGGGGGGATTACCCCGGAGGGGGTGATGGATGTCCTGCCGTGGGCGGAATGGGTGTCGCACCATTTTGTGAATCAGTCCGAGAGCCTCAACCCCATCATGCCCAATCGGCTCAATATCGCCTTCCTGGCCTGTCCCTCCTGTAATCCGTACGCCACGATTCATGATGTTGCATTTGTTGCTGTCGAGGCCAATCCGCCGACGGGCGGAAGCGAGTGGAGCCCTCCCGTTGGTCGGTCTGGGCATACGGATATCGTTGCGTCAGAAATTATCTATGCAAAAAACGGCGATGTCAGGAACAGAGAGGCTAAGGGGCCTTCTGGACAAAAGCAGCGGGGGTTTCAGCTGTGGGTGGGGGGAAGCCTGGGGCCTCATCCCTTCCTGGGGATCAGGCTGATTGATTTTATTTCGTTAACAGACGTGCTGCCGGCCTGCCAGGCCCTCTTTGCAATTTATACAAAATTCGGTCATCAGGCCGGTCCTGATAAGCCCAAGGGAAGTTTCCGGCTGAAGTATTTAATTGAGCAATGGGGACAGGAAACCTTCCTGGCGACGTTCAATAAAGTATTGATGGAAAAGAAGGGGTTGCCTGAAAATCAATCCCTATCACATCATCTGCCTGTGGAAACAGAGGATGGCCCCATCCGAATCAAACGTCTGGTTGAGGAGATCAGTCAGGTCTTTTCATTTCAGATGCCACAGGGGGCTTTTCATCAAAAACAAAAAGGATATGCCTATTTAAAGGTTGCGGTTCCCCTGGGGGAAATGAAAGCATCGCAGCTTGTCGAACTGGGCCGCATTGCCTCGGAATACGGCAATGGCAAGGTTTATTTTACGCCGCATCAGGAGATTGAGCTGCATTGGATTCCGATTCGAAAGATTCGGGCAGTCGAGGAGAAACTCCGTGGGATTGGATTGGCATTAAAAGGGGGCGGGAATGGCGTTCATGTTGTTGCCTGTCCAGGGACTGAGTTTTGTGTGCTGGCCTCTGCCAATGCGCAAGGCACTGCACGGGAACTGCTGCGTCATTTCAAGCCGGACAA
>SBBA01000090.1 GCA_005239925.1 Candidatus Troglogloeales bacterium
GCACTCAGCCAGTAATATTACCGATGACGCGGGTACGACGTTTGCTGTGGGCAATCAGGCAATATTTAATACGCCGGGTTTTGATATTACATTGGGTGACAATGCAACCGATACAACGAACTTTGGCCGTTTGAATGTTACGGGTCGGAATGTGACAATCACTGAAGATTCAGGAACGCTCTTTACGGGCGTAAATACAGCGACCGAAGATTTGGTGATGAACTCGACCGGGGATATCGCTGATGAAGCCGGTACGACCCTTGCCGTAGCTGATCAGGCCACGTTCAACGCGCCGGGATTTGATATTACATTGGGTGATAGTGCAACCGATACAACGAACTTTGGCCGCTTAAATGTATCCGGCAGGAATGCGACGATTACCGAAAATTCGGAAACGGTCTTTACCGGTGTGAATACGGTGACGGAAGACCTGGTGATGAACTCGGCCGGTCATATTACAGATGACGCTGGTACGACGTTTGCGGTAGCCGATCAGGCCACGTTTAATACGCCGGGGTTTGATATTACGTTGGGTAACAATGCAACCGATACGACAAACTTTGGCCTTTTGAATGTTACGGGTCGGAATGTGACAATCACTGAAGATTCAGGAACGGTCTTTACCGGCGTGAATACCGCAACGGAAGACCTGGTGATGAACTCAGCCGGTAATATTACCGATGACACTGGTACGACGTTTGCGGTGGGCGATCAGGCAACCTTCAATACGCCGGGCTTTGATATTACGTTGGGTGACAGTGTAACCGATACAACGAACTTTGGCCGTTTGAATGTGACCGGCAGGAATGCGACAATTACCGAGGATTCTGGAACGGTCTTTACCGGCGTGAACACCGTGACGGAAGACCTCGTGGCGAACTCGGCGGGTGATATTACCGATGAGGCCGGTACAGCCTTTGCGGTAACCGATCAGGCCACGTTTAATACGCCGGGGTTTGATATTACGTTGGGTGACAGTGCAACCGATACAACGAACTTTGGCCGTTTGAATGTCACCGGTCGGAATGTGACAATCACCGAAGATTCGGGAACAGTCTTTACCGGCGTGAACACCGTGACGGAAGACCTCGTAGCGAACTCGGCCGGGAATATCACCGATGATCCCAGTACCACCTTTGCGGTGGGCGATCAGGCAACATTTAATACACCGGGGTTTGATATCACATTGGGTGATAGTGCAACCGATACAACGAACTTTGTCCTTTTGAATGTGACCGGAACCAACGTAACGATCAGTGAAGATTCCGACACGGTCTTTACGGGGGTAAGTGCTGTATCGGGTGATCTTGTATTAAACGCGAATGGAGCAATTGATGATGCACTAAACACAACCCTTGATGTGACAGGTCAGGCGACGTTTAACGCGCCTGGTTTTGACATTACATTGGGTCACGACAACTCGCAGACGACGAACTTTGGTACGCTGACCGTAACAGGCAAAGACGTAACGATCACAGAAGATTCGGGAACGGAATTTACGGGTAACAACACCATTACAGGGAATCTTGAATTGAACGCGAATGGGGATATTACGGATGCGCCTGGGACAACTCTCTTGGTTACAGGGGATATAACTCTTAATGCACCCGGCTTTGATATTACGCTGGGTGATAGTGCAGGGGATACGACGGACTTTGGCAGTATACATATGACGGCCAATAACGTAAACCTGACAAAAGCTTCGGCGATGGTTTTTACAGGTGCCAACACGATTACAGGCAACCTCATATTAAACGCAAATGGGGCGATTACGGATGCACCGGGAACAACGCTAGAGGTGACAGGTTCTGCAACCTTTAATGCCGCAGGGTTTGACATTACGCTGGGTGACAGCAGCCATCTGGACACAATCCACTTTGGCAGCCTCAATGCAACAGGTGCAAATGTAACTGTCACAGAGGATTCGGCAATGGCAGTGGGTCTTGTGACTGCGGGAACAGGTAAGGTTACCCTTACCGCAAATGGTTCCATTACAGAAGCAACACCAACGGATCCGGCAGCCGACATTATTGGGTCAACGATCAATCTTGTGGCAACGGGCAATACCAGCACGGTTGGGACGGCCGGAGAAACATTGGAGCTTAATGCTGCGACCTTGAATGTAAGAACGGAGGGCGGTAGTATCTTCCTGGAAGATATTGCAGGAGGGATGGTTATTGACCTGGTGACTGCGAGCCGTCCTGTCAATACAAACCGAACCAACGACGTGGATCTGAGTGGGGCGGGGGATGTGACTCTGACCGCAAGGAATGGTTCCATTACACAACAACAACCTGCTAAGGGTCACACGCCTAACATTATCGGTAAAACGGTTAATTTAAGAGTAACGGGGAAGACAAGTACGTTGGGAACCAGTCGGGACAGGTTGGAGGTTGTTGCAGACAGCTTGAACACGGCCTCGGAAGCAGCGCAAAAGAAGAGTGTTTTTATTCACTGCCATGATGCAATCTGCAGGAAAGCGCATACTCAAAATGTGGGTAGTGTAATGGGGATGAGCGTTCCTTTTCTGGATGATGCAGAACGCAGGATGACAGGCGATCTTGTTGCAGATCAACTAACGCAGTTTGTCCAGATGGCCTCTTTACCTGCAAAGGGTATTGGGTTGTTGGTTCCAGAGATAGGAAAAAAGACGATAGCCGAGATAAAGACGTTTGAAGTATCTTCTGTACCTCTTATGGAGATTACTCCAATCGGTGTTCTCCGTACAAAAACGACTCGTATCATAACAGAAGATGAGATGATGAGGGAAAAAACGGAAGTTAGCCCCATACTTCCGACTGAATCTACTGAAGCTCTCAACATTGAAGAAATATTAACTAATGAGATGGCAGGAGGTGAGATCATAGGACGAGTAAGGGAAGTTGATCTCTTGCTTCCTACCGATTTCACCGAAGATCCTATCATAAAAGAAACGTTAACCAATAACGAGAACGACATTATCATATCTGAGGCTGCCCCCTGTAGCGAAGGAGGAGATATTGATAAAGGCGATGCGGATACCGGTGAGACAGTTCCATGTCAGTCCGCAAATAGTAACGACAGAACCAGAGAAGAGTTTTAATAAATGGTTCCCCTGACAGAGGAAGCTCCACTTACCACCCCGCCCCTCCTGGAATAGGAGAGGTAAGGGCGGAGGGAGCCTCCCTTTTCCCTTCATCTTTTCACATCACAAATATTGCTTCCAATGCCTCTCATGAGTTATGTATTCAAACCCATTGCATTGCTCTGAATAACGTGGTAGAAGTGATCGAATGACACGTTATTATAGAAACATTTTACTCATTTTCTGTGTGGTTTTGATGTTGTTCTCCTTTTCTTTCTCTTATGCCGAAGACGAGGTCCCATCTGCCGGCGAAACGCCCCTTGTAGACGAAATACCCTCTACGAAGGTCTCTGCAACACCATCTACTTTTGAGGTTCGGGAGATCCGGATTACTGGAAATACAGTGATTAAGGAGACGGAGCTTAAGTCCCTGGTGGCTTCGTATGAAGGGAAGGAAATCACTTTGGAAGAGATAGAAAAGGGAGTGGAGTTGATCCAGACCTATTACCGAGATCGAGGGTATATCCTGGCCCAGGTCTATCTTCCTGCCCAGGAGATTGATAGCGGGATTGTTAGGATTGACATCCTGGAGGGACGGATTGGAACCATTCAAATCGAGGGGAATCGCTCGTATTCAACACCGTTTATACAGAATCGCCTTTGGGTTGGCCTGCCCGGAGGTATTTTTCGACAAGCCCCATTTCAAAAGTCGCTCCTCTTGTTGAACGAATTAACCGATCTGACCGTGGAACCGGTGTTGCAGCCTGGGTCGGAGCAAGGAACGGCGGATCTTGTGGTCAAGGTAAAGGATCAGTTTCCCGCCCATGTCGACCTGGACTATGACAACTTTGGAAGCCGCTCTTCTGGGAAAGAGCGGGTGAGTTTATCTGGTTCTCTTGGAAACTTAGGCGCAAACAGTGATCATTTTTCAGCGCTTGTTGTTTTTCCTGTATCCCCTTTTAAAGCGGATCACCCGTTTTACCAATTAGGATATTCCTTTCCGATCAACCGATTAGGGAGCCAGGTTGCCTTTTCCTATTCCAATTCGGTGTTTCGAGCGGGGGGCGAATTTGAGGTGCTGGATATCCGCGGGGAGGGGGAGGTGTGGAGCGTTTCAGCGACCCATCCGTTACGTCGTACCACAACGGGTGGTTCTGATTTCTCGGTGGGGATCACAGGGAAATCCTCAAAGAACCAGATTCTTGGTATTCCGTCCAACCATGATGAGCTGCGTGTCTTAAACCTTGGTTACAAGATAAACGGGTTAAGGGGGCTTACCTCTCGATACTTTTTTAACGTCAATATGATTCAGGGATTGGGGGAGAACTTTGGGGGAATGGACGACCATTTCGAGTTGGCGAGTCGTCCTGGAGGGGACAATTCTTTTACGAAGATGACGATGGATACGGCCTATATTAAACAATTTTCACCTCGATATCTCCTTGTTCTACGGGGTGCGTTACAGAGGGCTTCTCAGACGTTGGTAGCCATGGAGCAATACACGGTGGGAGGGCCGGGTACCGTCCGGGGATTTTCGCAATCGGCTGTTTCCGGAGATCATGGATATATGGTCAGCACGGAATTAAAGGCCACACTTCTAGAATGGCGTTCGAACACGTTTTCGTGGGTTTTCTTTCTGGAACATGGAGCGGCCTTATTGGATGATCCCTCCGCAGAAGAGCATCTTACCGGGGGAGGAACAGGGCTCCGAGCGGCCCTAAGTCAATGGGGAATGGCACAGATCGATATTGCCTTTCCGATCGACCCGGACAAAAATTCCGAAAACAAGTCCTACATTCTCTATGGCCAGTTGTCGATTCACTTCTAGTATAAAAATTTTATAAATCCTTGAGATAAAAACAGAGAATGGCCAGACACACCGATTGCGTTATAGCGAGCTTTCACAGACGCAAGGCTTTTCTCCTTAACAAGCAAGACTACGGCAAAGTCTGTCATTCCAGCAATGTTTAGGCCGAAACCCAGTGGTTTTAAGGGGACTGAATTTCCGATAAAAGGATTCGAGAATGACATATGTTATTACTATTATAATGGTTAATAGATATAATGCAACATGCCTAAGTTTCAGGAGCATTCAGATCCAATGGATGAAATCGAACAGGAAGAAGACGTAGAGGGGGAGGAAACCGAGGGGCCTAACATTGAAGAACGGGGCATCTCCGTTTATGATCCCCTGCATCGGTATCTCATGGAGGTGCGAAAATATCCGTTTCTTTCGGCGGAAGAGGAAAAGCGACTAGCCATTCTCTCCAAGTTGATAGAGACCGAGGAAAGGGAAGATGCCCTTGCCGCAATTACCGCTTTGGTCTTATCGCATTTGCGTCTTGTGGCCGCAATTGCCATGGAGTATAAGCACCTTCCATTTGATACGATGGACCTAATCCAAGAGGGAAATATTGGCTTGATGCAGGCGATTAAGAAATTTGACCCGTACCGGGAGATTCGTGTGGCCACCTATGCCGCATGGTGGATTCGGGCTTATATCCTAAAATACATCATTCAAAACTGGCGCCTGGTGAAGATTGGCACCACCGAGGCGCAGCGCAAGCTCTTCTTCAACCTCTCAAAGGAACGAGAGCGGTTGGAAAAGCAGGGGTATGTCGTAGGCCCCAAGCTCCTGGCGGATCATCTCCATGTCAAGGAAGAAGAGGTGATTGATGTGGAAAAACGGCTGGGCTGGGGGCAGGAGGTCTCGATTGATGAGACCATCACAGATGGAGGGGAGTCCGGGGCCGAGGAAACCCTTCGGTATCAAATTGCCTCTAATGCGCCAGGTGTGGAGCAGCAATTTGCCGAGGAACAATTGGCAGAACTTTTTAAAACCAAGCTTAAGGAATTTCAGCAAACGCTGAAGCCGCGTGATCAGGAGATTTTAACCGATCGGGTTCTATCGGAAACCCCGCTGACCCTTGAAACATTGGGCTCCCGGTATGGCATCTCAAAAGAGCGTGTCCGGCAATTGGAAGAAAACCTGATCGGCAAATTAAAGAA
>SBBA01000002.1 GCA_005239925.1 Candidatus Troglogloeales bacterium
CTCCTGCAGACAAGCGGATCACAACCCCATCGCTCGCTAGATGACCCCCTCTTTTGATTTTTCGGAAAAAAACCGAGATCGTGGTAATGCACCCGGCCTTGCCGTGTAGAACTGATTTGCCCGCTATGGTATAATTTGCCTATGGAAAGAGAAATTTTCGCGGCAATTCTTGATCAAGCTGTTAAAGAAAATTGTTCTGATATTCATCTCAAGGCCGATTATCCTCCATTCTTCAGAATCAATGGGTTTTTAGTAGAGAGGGGCAAACAACGCCTTTCGCCAAAACATACCTTCACCATAGCCAACTATCTGCTCGAAGGACGCGGACTGGTCCTTCTTCAAAAGGCTAATGCCATTTACATCAACGACCTCGCGCGAGGCACTGCGGAGGTTTTTACCGACGTGGATGCCGCCTACGAGATATCGAACCGAACCCGATTCCGCATTAACATCTACAAGAATCGTGGGTCTATTGGTATTGCAATGCGTATCATCCCGTTTGAAATTAAGGGATTTAAAGAATTAAATCTGCCGGATGCCATTGAAAAAATAGGAATGATTCGCCGAGGGCTGGTTCTGGTAACAGGTGCAACCGGAATGGGAAAATCAACGACGATTGCAGCCATTCTAAATCACATTAATAACACGCGAACGGATCATATTCTAACGGTTGAGGACCCGATTGAGTTTATTTTGCAACCACACCAATCCGTCGTTACACAACGGGAAATCCCCACCGACGTACAGTCGTTTACCGAGGCCGTTCGGGCCGCCATGCGTCAAAACCCAGACGTCCTGATGATTGGTGAAATGCGAAACGCCGATACCGCGGAAATGGGGCTCAAAGCCTCCGAGACGGGTCACTTGGTCATTTCTTCATTGCATACTACTTCTGCGACGCAAACGATTAGCCGGTTCCTGTCTTTTTATGATTCGGCGTCACAGCCGATTGCCCGTCTTCGCCTGGTTGATAACCTGATGGCCATTATTTCACTGCGGCTTCTCCCGCGTATTGACCGTGTCGGTCTGATCCCTGCGGTTGAAATCTTACGAACAACGCGCATCATTCAGGAATGTATTAAGATACCTGAACGCAACCATGAAATCCTTGGGCATATGGCAAAAAGCCGCGAGTTCGGCATGCAGACGTTCGATCAACATCTGATCGAGCTCATTCAGGCAAAAAAAATATCGCTGGCTGTTGGTCTTGCGGCGGCCACCAGCCCGTCTGACCTGGAACGAACCATCCAGTTTGGCGAGTAATCTCCGCCGACGGGCGGAGGCGAGCAAGCCCTCCCGTTGGTCGGTCTGGGCAAGATAACCTTCACACGAATCATCTACGCAAAAAACGTAGATGTCATCAACAAAGAATCTGAAAACAAGGCGTTTCTCCTCCTATCTGTTTATCCCGGATTACGCGATAGAAAGCAAGGAATGTGGAAACACCATTGTGGTGTCATGATAAGGTAGGAAAAGGGTTAATACCCAACGGGTAGAAATGACTTTTCTTGGCAAAACGGCACTCAAAAGGTTTTTGTCATATTTCGCAGTGTCTATCGCGTAATCCGGGTTTATATCATTCAGTCTAACATTCTTTGACTTGGGACTCAGTCGCATGAGAAAATTAAAAGCCTTTAATCTTTAATAAGAAAGAGGAGGAAGGGTTGGCCGAGTCACAACTGCTTGAAGAAAAAAAATCGCTTCCACTTTTACGCACAGAAGAGCTATTGGTCAACATGGGGCCGCAGCATCCCTCTACCCATGGTGTGCTCAAGGTCGTCCTCACGCTAGAGGGAGAGCGTATTATCAAGTCCGAACCGGTTTTGGGCTTCCTTCACCGTGGGGTTGAGAAACTCGCCGAGACGATTACCTACCACCAGTTTATCCCACACACAGACCGACTGGATTACGTCTGCGCCATGTACAATAATTTTGCTTATGTACGAGCGGTTGAAAAACTCCTGGCATTAAAAGTGCCCGACCGGGCCGAGTATTTAAGAACGATTATCGCCGAGGTGCAGCGGATTATCGGTCACCTCTTCTGGCTGGGATCGCAAGCGCTTGATATCGGCGCCATGACAGTCTTCTTTTATACCTTTCGCGAACGGGAGCTTTTACTGGATATCTTTGACGACCTCTGCGGCGCCCGCTTGACTACCAGTTGGTATCGGATCGGCGGTGTCGAGCGCGACTTTACGCCTAAAATTATTGATGACATTTATAAGTTCGTCGCCGACTTCCCCTCCAAAATTGATGAATATGATACCCTTCTGGTGAATAATCGCATCTGGCTGGCCCGTACCAAGGGAATCGCTTATATCTCGGCGGAAGATGCCGTTAGCTTTGGTCTCTCCGGACCCACCCTGCGCGGCTCTGGTGTGGATTATGATCTCCGTAAGGTCGCCCCCTATGGGGCCTACGACAAGGTCGAGTGGAAGGTTCCCCTGGGTAAAAATGGAGACACCTATGATCGCTACTATATTCGAATGGAGGAGATGCGGGAGTCCACCAAAATTATCAAGCAATGTCTTGATCAACTTCCTGAAGGGCCTTACCTCGCCTATGAGCCGAAGGTGGTCATCCCCGCGAAAGACCGTGTCTTCACCGATATGGAAAGCATGATTTATCAGTTCCGTCTTTTTACAAACGGGTTTAATGCGCCGCCGGGTGATATTTATTGCGGCACCGAGGCACACAAAGGCGAACTGGGTTTTTATATTGTCAGTCGCGGCGGTGGGAAACCGTACCGGCTTAAAATTCGCGCCCCGTCGTTTATCCATCTGGGCGCGTTTGACCATATGGCCAAGGGATATATGATCGCTGATATTGTGACTATTTTCGGCACCTATGATATTGTCATGGGAGAATGCGACCGCTAGGCCGCTACGAGCGGCGGCGAGTGGCACCGGCCACAGCGGGTAAGCCCTCCCGTTGGTCGGTCTGAAAGTGCAGACATCGTTACCCCTAAAGGGAACAATGACGTTCACAAATACGGTGTGGCTTTGAGGACAGAATAATTAAACGAATACCCCGTCGTCATTCCGGCAATCTTTAAGCCGGAATCCAGCGACTTTTTAAGATGTTTCTATATGGCTAAACAACAAATCATCTCATTAGATGCACCGCAAAAAATGTTCACCGTTACGGTGGACGGCAAACAGGTGACCGTTGCCGAAGGAACACCCGTCTTTGATGCCGTTAAAAAGACCGGGGTCGAACTTCCCGCGATGTGCTATCACTATGCCTTCTCCCCGTTTGGCTCCTGCGGTATCTGTCTTGTTGAGGTCGAAGGCAAATCGAATAATGTCCGTTCCTGCACTGCCAAGGTGGCCGACGGAATGGTGGTGCGAACCAATACCGACAAGATGATTGAGGCCCGAAAGACAGCGGTCGAAAAATGGTTGATTATCCATCCACTCGATTGCCCCGTCTGCGACGCCGACGGAAAGTGCGAACTTCAGGACCTCACCTATAACCTGGGTGTTTATGACATTAAGAAGGGGGTAAAAAAGCAGGTTCCGGAAGATACCCGATCACTGGTACTCGACTTTAACATGGAACGCTGTATCCTTTGCGGCCAGTGCATTAATGTCTGCAAAGAGGTTCAGGAAATTGATGCCCTGGCCTTTTATAAGAAGGATGGCCTAACCCACGTAGGCGCCCATGAGGGGGTTCCGCTTCATTGCGAATTTTGCGGCGACTGCCTGGCCGTCTGCCCGGTGGGGGCCATCACCAGCCGATTCTCAAAATATGCCTATAAACCGTGGCAGCTAAAAAAAACACAAACGACCTGCACCTACTGTTCCGATGGCTGTGCCATCACTTTGGAGACAGAGGGATCAAAGGTCTTACGGGTCACCTCCAAGCTTTCCTATTTATCCAAGTTTGGTCATGATGTTGAGCGTGGAGACGGTCACGGCGGGCTTTGTGTTCGTGGACGATTCGGTTTCCAATTTATCCAAAGCGAAAAACGTCTTTCACGACCGCTTGCTAAAGTGGATGGGCAACAAATTGAAATCCCCTGGTTTAAGGCTATTCCTCAGATTGCGCGCAAACTAATGCAGATCAAAGAGACCTATGGCGGTCAGGCGATTGCCGGTCTCATTTCGGGCCGATGCAGCAACGACGAGGTTTATCTATTTCAAAAGCTGATGCGGGCAACGCTGGGCTCAAACAACGTTGATACAGCGGCCCGTTATGGTCACATGAATTCCATACTGGCCATGCAGAAGGGACTGGGCATCGGCAGATCAACGACCTCTTATAAACAGATCACCCTCTCCGACGTGATTCTGGTCGTGGGGTCAAACGTTACCGAGACCAACCCCGTCTTTTCGCTTCGGATCAAAGAGGCCAAAAGAAAATTCGGCGCCAAGGTGATTGTCATCGATCCCATCCAGACCAACATGATGAAGCTCTCGACGCATCCGCTTCAGGTCGCAATGGGTGGTGAAACAGCCATGCTACAAGGGTTGGTCAAGGCCGTCATCGCAGAAGGGGTGGCTTTTTCAGGCTTTATGGAGAAATACCCCAAGGCGTATGAGACGCTTCGCCAAGCGACGGGTTCACTGTCGGAGGAATCGATCACTCAAGCCTGCGGTATCGCGTGGGATAAGATTAAAGAAGCCGCCACGTTATTGGCCCAATCCAAACGAGGCACGATAATTTGGGGTGAGGGGATTGTCTCTCTTTCGAATGGACAGGACAACGTGTTTCGGCTGATGGACCTGGCCCATCTTTGCGGCCTGTTAGAAAAACCAGGCGCGGGGATTCATCCTGTTTGTGAGGAAAACAACGAACAGGGCGCGGTGGATATGGGGGGCGTTCCCGAATTTCTCCCCGGCCAAGTAGCCTACGCTAACGGCCGTGAACGATTTGAAGCGCTCTGGAATACTTCGCTTCCCAACGCAGTTGGTCTGACATTGCCTGAGATCATCGAGAAGGCCCATCAGGGCGAGATCAAAGCGCTTTACATTGTTGGAGAAAACCCGATTGAAACATTACCAGCGTCGATGAAAGTACGGGAGGCGTTTGCAAAGATTGATTTTATTATCTGTCAGGATCCGTTTTTAACCAAGACGGGACAAATGGCCGATTTTGTCCTGCCGGCAACGACCTACGCCGAAAAAACAGGAACGGTCACCAATATGGCAGGCGAAATAAATCCTCTGGCTCAGGCTTTTGACCCAAAAGGGGAATCACGAACTGACTTTAAAATATTCTGCGAGATAACAAAGCAAATCAATGGCAACGCCATGCAGTCGGTGGAAGCGGTCATGCATGAAATCAACCAATCTGTTCCTGGTTATTTCAATGGGGAACGCCCGACAATCAACCCTGAACACCTTGCACACTATTTTGAAAACGGTTTTGCGGAGGATGTAATAAAGCGATATCAGGGTACAAACACACATCCCTCTTCTGACGTTGTAAATGACGGGATATTTCGTTTGGTGCTGGGGCAGTCCATTTATCATTCGGGAAAGCTTTCGACACAGGATGAAGGCTTGATGAAGATTTATAACAAGCCGACATTAAAAATCAGTGAGGCGGACGCAACAAAGCTTGATATCAAAACAGGAGACTGGGTACGTGTGGCGACGGCCACTCCGAATGGACCTCTCCCGTTGGTCGCGGTAGAAATGCAGGAGTCATTGCCCAAATCGAGTGTGGAATTAGCCATTGAAATTATGTCGTCCTTGCCCAAGGGCATGGTCTGGTTTCCGGAACACTTTACCAACCTAAAAGACCTCATGGAGGTGGAAGTGGATCCGGTAACGCATGTGCCCTATTTTAAGTCGGGGCTTGTATCAATAAAGAAGGTTCCTTTGTTTGATCTTTCTGTTGTTTCATCTCACTCCTGTGCTATAAATAGGGGAGAAGCGGCGCAGCCTCAAGACATGAACTCCCCTAGCCCCTCTTTATAAAAGAGGGGGATTATTTTATCTCCCCCTTTTTTAAAGAGGGATTAAGGGGGTTAATTGGTACAGGGGGTTAATTGGTAAACAATGACTATTCGAACTTTTTTTAAAAATGTTTTCTTTCAGGAGATTCTCAAGGCGCTCAAATTGACATTCAAACACAGCTTTGTCAAAGAAGTTACCTTACAATATCCCCATCAGAAACTTCAGCTTCCGGACGCGCACCGGGGGGCCTTGGGCCTTCTGTATTACGACGACGGGGTAGAGCGATGTGTTGGATGTGATTTGTGTCAGGCGGCCTGTCCCTCCCACTGTATCCGGGTAGTCAGTGGTGAAGACCAGGAGAATGGCGTGCTACGCCGATTTGCCACCGAGTTTTATATTGATATGACCAAGTGTGTCTTCTGTGGTTTTTGTGTGGAGGCCTGCCCTGTGAACGCCCTGGGAATGACCAAGCTATACGAATATTCCACTGCCAACAAACGGTCTTTGATCTTCGATAAGCCCAGGCTATATGAGGTCGGCAAGAACTATTACAACGACGCCAAGGCTTATCTGGTTGCCCACAATCAGGAAAAGGCGGACGAGTCTGCGGAGGCATGGCGCTACCGCTTTCCTTCCTTCACAAAACAGTAGGGGCGTATTGCAATACGCCCACATTACCAACCGGAGGATATTATGGGTCTGACTTATATTGAAGGCCAGGTAAGGGGATTGTCTGACAAACAGGAAAACGTAAAATTTCTTATCGACAGTGGTGCAACCTATTCGCTTCTGCCTAAAGCGGCGTGGGAAGCGATTGGATTACAACCCAAACGAGAGCTAACTTTTACACTTGCAGATGGCACCACCGTTAAAAGATCGGTATCCGAAGCCTTCGTTTGCTTCCCACAAGGAGAAGCCCATACACCGGTTATTCTTGGCGAGGGAGATGACGAGGCGCTGTTAGGCGTTGTTACCCTGGAGATTCTAGGTCTCGTACTAAACCCCTTTGACCGCACGCTGCATCCGATGCGGATGTTGTTAGGATAATCCGGCGGGCGGAGGCAAACGAAGCCCTCCCCTTGGGCGGGACGCCGCCTGCGGGCGGGACGCCGCCTGCGGTCGGTCTAGACCTACCGATGTCGTTACACAAAAATGATCTACGCAAAAAACGTAGATATCACCAACTCCTCCCAATCACGCTATTGGCCCTTTATCTTCTGCCCTTCTGTATATTTCAAAACAGCGTTTGCAGGAATCTCCCCCATACCGTTATCAGGAAAGGCGCCTACAGTTGACAGATCAACACCAACCGCCTGAGTTACATCCAAGTCTACCGAACCAGTAGCCTTATGGAGATACTGGCTGATGACCAGCGGCTTGACCAGATATTTTGTGCCATCCTTGGCATCTATTAGCTCTGTCCCAGCAGGGATATTAATCACCCTATCAGCAATATCCTTCGTTATGTTGAAATTGTTCTGTGATAGTTCAAAGAAAAACTCCGGCAGCCCATGCAGCCAGCCATCATATTCAAGTGAAATCATCTTCTTTGTGCCATCGTTTCTAACAAGTTCAATGGGCTTAAATACAATCGGATTGTCCAGAATCATATAACTGCCATTCGCCTTTACAAGGAATTGCTGTTTTGCCCAGTTATCATCTCCCTGTGGATACTCCCATTTTGCATGGATCGTAGAGCCTCCTGCTATTGTACCCACTAGCCGCATATCTGTTGTTACGATCTGGTTATCGGTTGTATTAACCAGCCTCATGAAGGTCTCTGCTGTGGTGGGACTAGTTATAAACTGAAATGTAGGCCCCCCAGCTCCGGTCCCAGCAAATTGAAAGGTTATCCCTGTAAGACCGGCAGCATTTCCAGGGTGAATTGTTTCGTGCGTTTCTTTTTGAACAAAGTCATAAGTGTTTTCTCCGACATTGATCTTCTTAACAACAAAATAGCTGCCATAGGCGTTAATAGGATATTCCCGATTCAGATCCAATTCATAAGGTGAATCTGTAGAAGGGTCAAATATAGGCTCCCTTGTTTTCTCATCAAAAGATGCCACCCCTTTTTCAATCCACTCGGTTCCCGTATATTCAATAAAGATTCTCTTATTGATGAAAACCGAAAGTTGTGTTCCAGAAGCAGGTACAAGTGGGCCTTGTCCTTGTTTCAACTCACCTGATTGTGTAACCTCGTAAAAACCAGCACTACGATTCGTCAGTGGGTCTTGTGATAAATAAACGTATTCAACGGGACTGATTGCCCCATCCGTATTTTGGAGAGTTCCTAAAATATTGATCCTTGTCCCATAGTCCCCTGGGGAAACCCTTAGCAGATCAAAATCAGGGTCACCCAATATGCGTGAGTCTGAACTACACTCAATTGGCGGGCCAAAAGTTATTACGCTCTCACAGTCAACCCAGTTGGTTCCATTAAAGACTATGTCCATATTCGTATACTCAGGCACCTCAGTTGAAATGTTCGCTATATCACTAAGGCTCGCCTGCTCAAACTTTATAAGGCTCAAGACACCCTCAATCTCCTTCACGGTAAACTCCTCAGCGCCTTTATCACCAATGGCATACGATCTTACTATGGTAGGGGTTGAAGTTGAACCCCCATCGTTGCGCGAAAGAAAGTGCCGTCCTTGCCATGCACTATAATAGCCCTCCTGTGGTTGACCATTCATAGTAAACTCCACGGGAAATCCAAACGACTTTGTTTTCAGAATGTCTTGACCCGTGTCCTCAAGAAAGACACCATATTCTTCTGTTATCTCTGTTATATTATTCCGGTCTTTGAAGACAGTTTGCGCATCACCCTCTTTTATAGCCAAGTGATTCTCGTTGTAAGCATAGGCCGTCGCTGTCGTAGTTGCAGAGGTACAAGGGGTTGGGGCTGCACAGGTTTCAAATTTAAAGCTAGTCTTTCCAAAGCCTGTATTACCCATTTGGTTTAAAGCCGCTTTAAACTCTCCCTTCGTGAGAGTGTCATTCTCTTTTTCTGAGAAATTCGCGTGAATCTTAATCGTAGCCCCTCCATCTCCAGAAATACCAACATCTACTGAAAAGTTGTCCGACTGATCGCCCTTAATGTCTTTGGTCGAGGCATTGATCGTCCACACCCCATAATTCTTGTATGACCCATCGCTGTTTTGAGTTGCTGGGGCAAAAATTTCAAACAGAACTTTGGTGAGGTAAGGCCCTCCGTATGGGTCAGCCGGGTCCTCTATCCAGACCTTCACCTCGCTGATCTCTTTATCTCCACGCATCGTTAGTTTAGAGTCGACAGTCCATGTTTCAGTAAACTTTTGACTCCTTCCTTCTGTACTTTCTTCCCAGCTTACCAGGGCCTTGTAAGGCCCTAGGTCAATATTCTCTGGCTCGGCATAGTTGGTCTGGGCCAATTCGAGTAAAATTTCTTCGATAATCGAAGCCAGTTCCAGGTCATGTTCAGCAACATAGGTCTCGGTTTCCGCTTTACCGTAATCAGTCTCAGGGCCCGTTGCGGCCTGCAGGACACGCATCTTGGATAATAATCCAGGCTTGGCTGACCCAGCCGGCTTTGCTTTTGTAGGAATAACCGATATCTTGGAGGGTAGCGCAATACCCCGTTTCTTTACGACCGGCGGGGTTGTTGTTGGAGGTGTCGTTGTCGGTGGTGTTATTACTGGCGGAGGCGTTATTGGAGGTGTTGTTGTCGGAGGAGGGTCGTCCGGACATCCAGCCAATCCAAGACTCATGATGAATAAAAATGCCAAAACAGACCACTTTTTCATAGCATCCTCCTTTAATAGTCGGTTAAATAAATCGGTGTGAGGATACTATCTTATTTGTTTTAGAGGTGTCAATTGATATGTGGGAAAGATGGGAGCCGACTGGTATGGCCATCCAACTTGCCATCGGCTCCTTAACAGATTCTTTTGTTGGATAACTTATTTTGCGTGAATTTCATACATCAC
>SBBA01000128.1 GCA_005239925.1 Candidatus Troglogloeales bacterium
TGTCTGCATATGGGCGTACACCGCTTTTCTTCAGAAGGACAGTCCATACTTCCGCTTCATATAAGAAGCCAGTCGTCTATATCGGAACCCGGTCTCCTGACTCTCTTTGACGATCAGGGATTCCCATCGGCTTTCTGTTTTCCTGGGAGAAGAAAGGGGTTTTGTGTTTTTATCCCCCAATGTGCCATCCCGTGCTCTCCTCACCGTGGCCCTGGCAATGCTGAGGAGTCGGGCCACTTTCGATACGTTTCCTTCATTGTTGTCCAATCTGGTGACATCTGAAATTTTTCTATTGACAATTCTAAAACATTCGTGTACTGTGCGTCCGTCTTGTAAGCGTTCCCTTTAACAAACGTTAGTATGTGTGTTTGAGGGAGGGGAGTGACCGGTTGAAAAATCGAGTCTCTCTCCGGGTCTGTACTCTTTTTAACCGACTTTAAAGAGGGATGCAGTTGTCTAATATCATCGGCAAAGCTATGTTTTTTATTGCGAAAGCCTGTCTCCGTTGTCTAACAACGGAGACAGGCTTTTTTTTGTCTTTTTGTCGTACCAGTAAGGCAATGCCCTAAGAGGGATGGGTGTGATTTGAATGAGAAAAAGGTTATTAAAGCAGTGAAAAAAACAACAAATAGAAAACAAAAATGAAAGGGGGAAACAGATATGACAAAGGAAAATAGTGCAAGTAAGATACAGTTTCAGAAGGCAATTGATCAAGTGAAATCAGTATGTCAATTGGTGACGAAGGGATGGAGGGAGTCCCTGTTATTAATGCTCGTCTTATTGGCTAATGCCTGTATACCCGAAAACAAAACCCACGCAACCGGGAGTGTGAGCGGTGAACTGGTTGCCTCATCCTCTGCGAAGGTCGTGAACAATATATCCGTTCACACGATGGCCAATAGCACTATGCCCGTTGCGGGCGTCGTCTGCACTATTGAAGGTACAAGCAACAGCGGAACCACCGATGAAACCGGTTTTTTCAGGATTGATAATGTATTGCCAGGGAGCCATATCCTGATTTGTAAAAAAGAGGGATACGCATTCTTAAAAGTGATCGAAGTAACGGCTGAGCAGGTGCTGAACATTGGGGTCATTGAAATTGTTTTGATGGGCAAAATCAAAGGAAAGGCATTGTTGCATGGGCTAGCGGATCCGATCGGAATAACCGTCTATACGCCCGGTACATCCCTGCAAGCCAAAACGGATGCAGAGGGGATGTATCTCCTGGATAATATTCCACAGGGGACCTATCCATTACGTTTTGAATATCCCGGATACCTGTCAACAACACTCAGTAGTGTTGAGGTTTTCGCAGGTCGGACTACCCTTGTCAGCGATATCACATTGAGCTTGTCTACCGGCGTATCTGGTAATATCGTCATCAATGATGGAAGCCTCTACTCGGCATTCCGAACGGTGATGGTGTCTGTGAATGCATCTCGTGACGCCACCCAAATGCAGATCAGTGCGGACCCCAATTTCCTGGGCGCAAGCTGGGTTACCGTTGTCCCTTCTTTGTCCTATGTCTTTACATCCGACGGTGAGAAGCGGCTGTACGTTAAATTCGCTAACGCCAATGGTCTCGAAACGGCACCGGTCAGTAGTCAGATTATTGTTGATACGCTGCCGCCGACAGGCAGTCTAATGATCAATAGTGGTGAGGCCCTTGTCTATTCAACCAATGTGACGCTCACCCTTTTATTGGCGGATATGAGCGCCATGAATGAGGTGGAGATGATGATCAGCAATACCGCTGATTTTACCAACGCCATATGGGAACCGTTTGTTAATACAAAACCCTGGGTATTAACCGCCGGAGAAGGACTGAAAACGGTCTACGTCAAGTTTAAAGATCGTGCCGGAAATGAAACCAACCCGGCTGTTTACGCATACATTACGCTGGGGCAGATACAGGCCCCAACCCAGGTTCAGGCTGTTGCCGACAAGGGCCAGGTCACCCTTAGTTGGGACCTGGTGCTGGGTGCCACTTCATATAATGTCTACATGGCATCGGTAGGGGGAATCACGAAGGATAATTTTAACTTCCTGCCGGATCACATGGTACATGTCGTCAGCGCCAGCCCATTTATACATACGGGACTCACCAATGGGGAGACCTATTTCTTTGTGGTGACCGCGATGAATGCCAATGGGGAAAGTAATTTCTCTGCTGAAGTTTCTGCTACCCCAGTAGATACTTCTTTTGTTGCCTTGGCATTGGGCGAGAATCACTCTTGTGCGCTTATTGGATCGGGCAAGGTGAAATGCTGGGGGGCGAACTATGCCGGTCAACTGGGCAGGGGAGTCGCAGGTTCTCCGACTGCTGAGACCAGTCAACCGGCGGAGGTTGCAGGGATTGCGACCGCTGTTGCCATTACGGCGGGGCGGTATCATACCTGTGCACTCCTTTCCAGTGGTGCGGTGCAATGTTGGGGGGAGAATCGCTTGGGACAACTGGGTAACGGAGGAACCGTGTCCTCTTTAACCCCCGTATCTGTCAATGGTATTGGCGGTCTGAGTCCTGCTAAGGCGGTTGTGGCAGGAGAGGAGTTTACCTGTGCACTGCTATTAGACGGAACGGCAAAATGTTGGGGAAAGAATCTCGATGGTCAGTTGGGTATAGGAAATATCCTTGACTCTCCGGAGCCGGTCGTTGTCTCCCAAATAAATGAGGCCTCTTTCATGGCAGCAGGATATGACTATGCCTGTTCGGATGCCCAATCGGGGGCTACTCCACAGGATCGAAGAGTCCGGTGTTGGGGGAAAAATACATCAGGTCAGTTGGGTAATAATAGCGTGATAAACGCAAGTTTACCTGTAGACGTTGTCAACTTTATTGACGCCCAAGGTATAGCGACAACGATTGCCAGTGCGCTTACAGCAGGGGAGACCCATACCTGTGCATTGATTCTGGATGGGAGTGTCAACTGTTGGGGATCGGGCAAATTTGGCCAGCTGGGTAACAATAGTATCGGGTCTAAAGCGAAATCCAATATTCCAGTGCGTGTCTCGGTGATGACTGGTGTTGTTGGCATTTCAGCAGGACAAAACCACACCTGTGCCGTCACTTCTGCTAACGCGGTATCTTGTTGGGGCCGGAACCATCTGGGTCAGTTGGGCAACGGAACCCTCCTCGATTCAGGGGTAGCCACCCTTGTTCAGGGGCTGTCCGCACAGGTGATTGCCGCAGGGGAGAATCACACCTGCGCCATTCTCACAGATGGCAGTGTAAAGTGCTGGGGTGCGAATGGTTTTGGCCAGTTAGGCAATGGAGAATTTGCCAATGCGGATCTGCCACAAGATGTCGTTGGCGTAAGTGGGGCCACGGCCGTGGGCGCGGGAGAGGATCATGCCTGTGCGCTGGTAGCGGGCCGGGTAAAATGCTGGGGAAGTAACGAATCAGGCCAATTAGGGAATGGGGCCCTAACCAATGCGCTTACACCCGTTGATGTTGCCGATATTACCACGGCAACGGGTATTGCCGTTGGGGGAAATCACTCCTGTGCCCTGTTATCGGATGGAAGCATGAAGTGCTGGGGAAAGAATAAAGACGGTCAGGTTGGCAATGGGGTAAAGGTCAATACCAGTATTCCTGTCCCCGTTACAGGTATTGCCGGTGTTACGGAACTGACCGGTGGAATGAGCCATACCTGTGCGATGACCCTTCCCTTAGGCAACAATGTGAAATGTTGGGGAAAGAATAAGAGCGGTCAGTTAGGCAATGGTGGAACGGTCGACGCTTTGCTACCAATCGACTCAGCGCCTCTTTCTCTGACTGCGACCGCTATTAAGGTAATAGGCGGGGAAAACCATACCTGCGGTATTTTATCGGATGGCACCATGAGCTGCTGGGGGCAAAATGATTTCGGCCAGTTGGGGATTGGGTCTCTGGGCCTTCTACCCGTTACAACACCCCAGGTTGTGGGTGGCGCTTCCCCATCCATGAATATCAAGGCCGCTTCTGCGGGGGGCAACCACACCTGTGCGGTTGCCTCCGATGGGAGTGTACAATGTTGGGGAAGGAACGTGTCAGGTCAATTGGGCGCGGGTCTCTTTGGGGCCGCTATTCCTCTGCCAGGCTTTGTACAGGGGATGGAGCCAGGTGAGACGGCTACAATGGTTTCAGCCGGAGCGGACCATACCTGTGCCGTCATGACCAGTGGAAGGGTAAAATGTTGGGGGGATAACGAGTTGGGTGGGTTGGGCAACGGTACCAATCGCAATGCCGCGATTGCGACGGCGCTACCCCCCTCGGTTCTGGCTACAGCAGTTGCCGCCGGGAAAAACTTTAGTTGTGCCACGATCAACAACGATACGGTGAAATGTTGGGGATCAAACCGCTATGGGCAGTTGGGTACAGGCATTGCCGGCTTCCAGTCTTTACCGGTTGCCGTTCTTGGAACGCCTTAATCAAGGCTGCTGCTATTGCTTCACCTCCTTACTTCCCTCTCCGCAAAGGAGAGGGAAGTTGGGATGGATTACCGGAAACCTCAACACGCCGGTGCGCGCTCTCAATAACACCCGTCAGATGCTTTACTCCCTCCAGTATCGCCTCTAGGGCACCTCTAGGATGACCTTCAAAGAAGAGTAAAAGTCACTCCATTTTGCCAGTTTTCTTAACGGATAAGAATGTATCTAAACATGTCCAGTTAACAACGTCTGTTCTTGGGTTGACATTGACTTGTTTATCATGATAGATACGCCGCGCAACAACTGAGACAGGCTACACAAAAAAACTTAAATCCACTTAAATGAAGGAGCGTGTTATGAATCGAGAAAAAATGATCCGATGGAAACGTGTTGTTCTTGGGGGTGTTGTTCTGTCAGCTGGCATAGCCATTTCCTTGCCTTCTTTTGCCCTCGCGGCAGCGGGCAAGTCCGTGACCAATATAAGCCCAGGTGTCGTAGCTGAGTTTGACATTGATGGGGATTTAACGTGTGGCACAGGTGTTTTTAGTGTGGATAAAGACGACTGGGCGCAAAAACTCACCACACCCCCTTCTTGTCCCAATGGATCCAAGAGCATCTTCGTCGGCACGGGGGCAACAGAACCCCCACCACCCCCTGTGTATCCCCCCAATATTGCCTCGGCACGGTTTCGGGATAAGGTAAAATCAAACAGCGATACCGTGTATGGACAGGGTTCGAAGCAGAACGACACCAACACATGGGTGGAAGTCCTCAGCAGCTCTCCGCCAAAGGCCGATATTGGAAACGTCTATTCAGTCGCTCGGCAGGGGTTTCTCCAACCGATCCCGTCGCCGACGGGATGGACCCCTGCGGCTTCTAGCAATGTGCTTGCTATTATGGGGTTTGAGCGTATTTCCGCCAATGGGGACACCCACCTCGACTATGAATTAAATCAAGCGCCCTTTAAACTCAACGCCAAGGGGGCATCGGTCCCGCAACGGTGCAGCTTTGATGGCCAGATGATCGGCACTTTTAAATGTCTGGGGCCCGACTTGCTGATTGGGGTGGATGACGGCACCTCTAAGGTTCCGGCCATTGTCGCCTACAAATGGGTGGGTACCGGCGGTAGCACTTCAGTGGGAAACTTTGTGCCTGTTACATCCTCCACGGGTGCCTTTACGTTTAACCTGGGCGCTACAAACAGCACCGTCGCCATTGCCCCGGCCCCATGGGGAACTTATAGTTCCACAGGTTCGCTGGTGTACGGCACCAACATTGCGATTGACAAATTTAGCGAAGTCGCAATCGATCTAACCCTTGTAACGGGCCTGACCATTGGCTGCCCCGGTCAGTTTAAGACGATTCTTATCAAAAGCCGGTCGTCCTCCGAGGTGAACTCCGAATTAAAAGACCGAGTTGCGCCTACGGCATTTGGCCTGGATACCTGCGCTACCATGAAAATCACCAAGCGCGACGCCAGTGATCCTAATAATATCAAGCTGCTTCCCGGAGCCGTTTTTACCATTACCCCCGATCCGACAACCGGTACCGGCTCTATTACGGTAACGAGCGATGTAAACGGGATTGTATTCAACTCCACTCAGGTTAAGCCGGGGGTCTACACCATTCATGAGGTGTCCTCGCCGCTTGGGAATGTCCCTGTTCCTGATCAAACCTGTAACTTGTCCGCCTTCAAATCAACCTGTACATTGGTCATTGATAATGTTGGTTTGCAGAACCTTAAGGCCACCAAGTCGGCAGTTCCGATCAGTGGTTCCAATGTGGTGTCAGGTCAGACCATCACCTATACCATCGCCTATTCCAACAATGGAACAGCATCAGCGCCGGCCATAAACACCGTTATTACGGACACGGTAGATTCAAACCTGACCAACATTATCCCACTCAACGGCGGGGTACTGTCGGGCAATACCATTAAGTGGACTGTAGGCAATGTAGGGATTGGGGCAACCGGAACCGTTTCGTTTACCGCAAAGGTAGTCTCTCCTCTTGCTAATGCGACAATCCTGAATAAAGCGCACCTTAGCCACGATAGGGATTTAGCCGGGTTTGACACCAACGTGACCCTACATCATGTCGGTCCTCCCAATCTCACATTAAAGAAAGCGGTTGATAAGACGGCGGCCTCTCCGGGGGACAACCTCCTCTATACGCTGACCTATGCCAATATTGGTGATGGGGACACGACGGGTGTTGTCATCACGGACAAGTTGCCTGCAAAGACGACGTTTGTCTCGGCGACTGGCGGAGGGATTTATGCCTCATCGACCAATACCGTCTCGTGGAGCATAGGAACACTCCTTCATGGTGCGTCCGGCTCGGTTACCTTTACGGTGAAGCTCGATTCGGTCTTCCCGAACGGCACTACCACGGTGACCAACTTTGGGGAGATTAAATCGGCAATAACACCGCTAACCCCATCTAATCCGGTCATGACCACTGTAAAGGCCGCGCCGGTGATTTCGATCTCGAAGATGGTTACCTCCACGACCAATCGGACGATTGATATGACGAATACGGCCAGCATCGTCAGCACGGAAACTACCAGTACATCAACTTCCGTTACCATGTTGGCGGTGGTTCAGGGGAGTGACATCCTCTATACCATCAATTATGCCAACACCGGGAATGCGCATGCATCCAACGTGTCGATTGTCGATACCCTACCTACTGGAAGTACATTTGTCTCGGCCTCTGGGGGAGGATCCTATGACTCGACTACCAACAAAGTAACGTGGAATATCGGAGCCGTTCTTTCCGGAGGAACCGGCTCGGTAACCCTTACCATTCGGGTCGGGAATTAAGTATCAAAAGTAGTCTATCTGGGGGTGCATTGGGTTTACCTTACCCGATGCACCCCTTTTTTTAGGGGTGTGCTGTGGTAACGGCGACTGAAGTAGTGCCGATCCAGAAACAAAAAAGAATAAGTGTAAGGCTGAGGAAGGTAAAAGCAAGGCAATTGACTATGGGACTACCAGCGATATTTTTATCCCGGATTACGCGATAGACGCTGCGAAATATGACGAAAACCTTTTAAGTGCCGTTTTGCCAAGAAAAGTCATTTCTACCCGTTGGGTATTAACCCTTTTTCTTCCTTATCATGACACCACAATGGTGTTTCCACATTCCTTGCTTTCTATCACGTAATCCGGGTTTATTTGACACCAATGTTTTTAGCGTGTTATATGATAACAGTTATCAAAATCAATATCAGAAACGGCTAAAAATGGGAACAACACACTTAGAGAAAGAAGTCCGGGAGGTTCATGATCCGAACCTTCTCAAGAATCAGCTTGCCAAAAGGCATCTGAAATTAACCCGGCAACGGGAGATTATTCTGGACGCCTTTTTGAAAAATGACCATATTTCCGCAGAGGACCTTTATCATCAAATCTCCAAAGAGAATATTCATATGGGGTTGGCCACTATTTATCGCACGTTGAACCTGCTGTGCGACCTGGGGATTGGGCAACAAAGACACTTCGGTGACAACAAGGTTTTTTATGACAATGTGCTGAATAAAAAACATCACGATCACCTGATCTGCCGAAGGTGCGGCCGAATCATTGAGTTTGAATGCCCCGACATCGAACGACTTCAAGAAGAAATGGCGGACAAATACGGCTTTGTGCTTCAAAACCACCGGCTGGAACTCTATGGCTTCTGTAAAAATACAGAGGCGTGCAGCGCAGAACTACGGCAAAGTTGAATATAACGTGGTGAAATAGAGAAATGAATCAAACAAAAAGCCTTTTTGTCATTCCAGCAATTTTTAAGCCGGAATCCAGAGTTGCACGCAATGGCGTAACCCTGGATTCCGGCTGGAAGCACGCCGGAATGACAGGCTTTGCCGTAGCCTTGCAGTGCAGCGCATTGCAAAAATCAGAGATAGTCTAATCCGCCAACGGGCGGAAGCGAACGGAGCCCTCCCGTTGGTCGGTCTGGACATGCGGATGTCGTTACACGAAAAATTATCTACGCAAAAAACGTAGATGTCACCAACAGAGAATCTAATTTTAAGGGATATTTTATGAGATTGAGAACGATTTTCATTTCTAAAAAAATGGTTGCCTTGGGCATCCTGGTAGTTGGTCTATTTCTTTCTAGGCCGGTTGTGGCAAAGGATGCTGTGGCTGAAGCAGTCGAAATCGTCGTCTATTCCTCACGGATGGAGCAGCTTATTAAACCTGTTTTTGATGCCTACACCAAAGAAACCGGGGTTAAAATCAAATTTATCACCGACAAAGAAGGGCCACTCCTGCAACGGCTGCTTTCCGAGGGGGAGCAATCCCCCGCCGATCTGTTTATCACCGTGGATGCGGGCATGCTCTGGAAGGCCGCCGAAGAAAAGGTTTTCAAGCCGGTTTCATCCCCTGTCCTTCAGGCCAACATTCCAGCGCATCTGCGCGATTCGGGTCATCGCTGGTTTGGATTATCGGTTCGGGCCAGGACCATCGTTTTTAATACGAAGAAGGTGGATCTAAAAGAACTGTCTACCTATGAGGCGCTGGGCGACCCCCAATGGAAAAAGCGGGTTTGCCTCCGGACGTCCAAAAAGGTCTATAATCAGTCGTTGATCGCCACCATGATTGCCACGATGGGCGCCGAAAAAACGGAAAAGGTGGTTCGATCCTGGATGGCCAACCTCGCGACCGACGTCTTCCCCGATGATACCGAGGTGATGAAGGCAATTCTTGCGGGGATTTGCGACGTGGGGATTGTGAACAGCTATTACTATGGCCGACTGGCCGGGGAAAATCCAAATCTCCCCCTGGCCCTGTTCTGGCCCAATCAAGGTGATCGCGGCGTTCACGTCAACATCTCCGGGGCCGGGGTGGTGCGGCATGCCAAACATGAAAAAGAGGCCGTTCGGCTACTCGAATGGCTTTCTTCAGAGAAGGCACAAAGCCTTTTTGCCGATGTGAATTTGGAGTATCCGGCCAATCCCAAAGTGGCTCCTCATCCGACTGTAGCGGCATGGGGCACGTTTAAGCAAGATACCATCAACGTAGATATCGCCGGAAAGCTTCAGATTGAGGCGGTTAAGCTGATGGACAGGGTTGGGTACAAGTAGCGTCTGAGAAAAAACGCCCTTTTCCGTCATTCCGGAATGATTCTATCCGGAATCCAGAGTTACGCCATTACGGACAACCCTGGATTCCGGCTTAAAGATTGCCGGAATGACAGAATTTTTATGAATGAAGAAATTATTTAAAAAAACACCTTTGAACAAGCAGATTCCCTTGCTTCTTCTCATTGTCTGCACCATCTCCGCGCCCCTGCTGGTGGTGCTCTCTTCCTGGTTTACGCCGGTGGACGATATTTTTATTCACCTGTTTAAAACAGGGCTGCCGGAGGTGCTCATCAATACCTTTTGGCTGCTGCTGGGTGTCGCCATCGGCACCCTCCTCTTAGGGGTGTCCCTGGCATGGCTCACAACCACGTTCGAATTTCCAGGTCGATCCGTCTTTGATTGGGCTATGATTTTGCCGTTGGCCATTCCCACCTATGTCTTGGCCTTTGTCAGCATCTCCCTGTTTGACCGAATTGGCCCCATTCAAGGCCTCCTCCGGGCACAGGGAAGCGATCTTGTGCTTCCTCCAATTCGTTCCACCGGCGGGGTCATTCTGGTTATGACGCTGGCCCTCTATCCTTACGTCTATCTCTTTGCGCGAAACGGGTTTCAAACACAGGGGACGCGGGCCACCGAAGTGGCGCGATCCCTGGGGCAATCGTCTTGGCACACCTTCTTTCAAGTGACACTCCCGATGGGAGGTCCCATGATTGCCGCAGGCGTCATGTTGGTTCTAATGGAAACCCTCGCAGACTTTGGCGCGGTTTCTATTTTTAATTACGATACCTTTACGACCACGATCTATAAGGCCTGGTTCTCGATGTTCTCGCTTTCTACTGCTGCCAAGTTTTCCTCGTTTCTGGTGCTTCTGGTTTTTATTCTTGTCATGGCGGAGCAGGCGGTACGGCAGCGACGCCGTTACACCACGGCGGAAAGACAGCCTGCCCCCACCGTTCGTACCATTTTAACAGGCAAGCGGTGTTATGCGGCGTCGGCGTATTGTGGCCTGATCCTGTTGTTTGCCTTTATCATCCCGGTCATCCAGCTTTTAAGAGGGGCCTCTGCCGATTGGGGTCAACATTTTGATGCCCGTTATTTGGGCTTTCTCAGTCGCTCTCTCTTGCTGTCTGCTCTGGCGACACTGCTTGTTACTGCATCGGCCCTGTTGCTGGTTTATGCGGAACGATCGGCACATTCATTCAAACCTAATCTTCTGGTTCGGTTTGCAACGTTGGGATATGCCCTCCCCGGAACGATTCTCGCCGTGGGCGGCATGATTCTGGTCACGTTCATTGATCATCAATTAAAAAATCGGTTGGGTCTGACCACGGTTATTACCGGAACCCTATTGGCGATGATGTTGGGATACCTCTCGCGGTTTATGATTCTAGCGTATAACCCGATTGATTCCGCGATGCACCGTGTGACGCCGCACATGGGTGAGGCCGCGCGGAGTCTAGGGGCCACCCCGTTCATGATTTTGAGCAAAATACAAATGCCGCTGGTTCGGGGCGGTATTTTCGCGGGCAGCCTGTTGGTCTTTGTGGATGTCATGAAAGAGATGCCGATTACACTGATGACCCGGCCCTTTGGATGGGATACCCTCGCGGTTCGAATCTTCCAGTTTACGTCGGAAGGGGAGTGGAATCATGCGGCGCTTCCGGCGCTCACATTGGTTATCCTGGGTTTTATTCCGGTGATATTGCTGACCAGGCAGCCTGTTTTTAAGGGTTAGACTCTCTGTTGGTGACATCTACGTTTTTTGCGTAGATAATTTTTCGTGTAACGACATCGGTATATCCAGACCGACCAACGGGAGGGCTCCGTTCGCTTCCGCCCGTTGGCGGATTAGAATGGTAAATGTGTATTCTACGTCATTCCGGCAATGTTTAAGCCGGAATCCAGAGTTACGCCATTTCGGGTAACCCTGGATTCCGGATAGAACCATTCCGGGATGACATATTTATAGGTTTTTACTCTAAATGCCAATCATTGAGCTTACAAACATAACCAAAACCTACCCCAACACCAAGGCCCCGGCTATTGCCGATGTTTCGTTGTCGGTGGAACCGGGAGAGATATTAGCGCTACTGGGGCCTAGCGGCAGCGGTAAGACGACCCTGCTTCGGCTAATTGCGGGATTTGAATTCCCCGATACCGGTGCAATTCTATTGGGAGGTGTCAGAATGAATTCAACCCATGGATTTGTTCCGACCGAGGATCGACGCGTGGGAATGGTCTTTCAGGATGGCGGGCTTTTTCCCCATCTCACCGTCTCCCAAAACATCGCCTTTGGATTGTATCGTTATAATAAAATTGAGCAGGACAAAAAGGTTTCGGAGATGCTACGTCTGGTTTCGCTGGAATCGTTCGGACAACGTTATCCCCACGAACTCTCTGGAGGCCAACAGCAACGGGTGGCCCTGGCGCGTGCACTGGCGCCCAATCCCATCGTTCTTCTGATGGACGAACCCTTTTCCAGTCTCGACCCCGATATGCGCGCCCGAATGCGCGACGAGGTTCACGCCATCTTACGGCGGATCGGCATCACGGCGATCTTGGTGACCCACGATCATGACGAGGCGTTTACCATGGCCGATAAGGTCGCCGTCCTCAATGCTGGAAAATTAGAACAGATCGATACACCGGAGATGATTTATCATCTTCCTCAAACCCCGTTTGTGGCCGATTTTGTTGGCTCGGCCGATTTTGTGTCGGGGGAGGTTAAAACCGACGGTTTTATTCATACGGAGATTGGCCGGTTTCCCAATGAGGGGAAACATCCCATTGGAAATTCCATTGTGGTGATGATCCGGCCCGATGATATTCATCTGGTTCCCGATCGCAACGGCATTGCGGAGGTGATCTCCAAACAGTTTAGAGGGTCGGAAAATCTGTACGCCCTGACGCTGCCATCCGGACAGCGGGTGCATAGCAGCGCGCATTCGCTGGCATTTTATCCCGTAGGCACACGGGTTCGGCTTGAATTGACCGCGACCCATACCGTAGTATTCCGCGATGATAAGGAGAAGGCTGAGAAATGAAAGATCATTTACATTGTTTATGCGGCCTCCTGGTCGCCAAGCAGAAGGAAAACGGCATCGAGTTGAAATGTCGTCGGTGCAAGCGGTTTGTCCTGATTCCGTTTATGGTAACGGGGCAGGAACAACTGGTCTATATGAGTGAAGGGGGATCACCCCCTCGGTAGGGGCGTATTTAATGTGCCCGTTTATTAAAATAAGGAGGTCAAAGATGAAGAAGCCGTGGATGTTGTTCTTATTAGTTACCCTTACGATAATTGCTCCCAGCCTGGTACGAGCAGAGGATCCCAAACCGCAGGATATTCGGATTGAGGCAACCGATTTTCAATTTAAAACCAGCAAGACTTCCTTAGAGGCCATGCGTCCCACCACGCTCACCTTTGTCAACACGGGGAAGTATAGGCATGAGTTGGAAAGCGATCTGTTTCACGGCGTTGAATCGAAGATTGAGGTGGATGGGGTGATGATTATCGGCGATGAAATCCAGGAGTTGATATTGGATCCGGGTAAAACGTTGAAATTGACGTTTGTTCCGAGAACCAAGGGGGTGTTTGAATTTTCGTGTAACGCCGAAGACCCCGAAAACCATTTAAAGAAAGGGATGAAAGGGTCTATTAAAGTGGAGTAATTACAAAAAATCCCTCCCAGCCTCCCTTTTTCAAAGGGAGGTGTTACCCCTCTTTAGCAAAGAGGTCGGGACGCCGACTGCAGGGCTGGGGGAGATTTGAAGAAGGTGTTCGGCAGATGGGCTGCCGAAAGATACGGCCAGAGAGCCATTGCGTTCCAGAGCCATTATTAACCATCAACAAAAAAGAAAGGAACGAAGAGCAAGATGAACAAAATGAAGAGAATCGTTTTATCAATCGCAATGGCAACACTTTTGGCAATTGCCCCGCAGGCCTTTGCCATGGAGGGAGGAGAGGGGTCAGCCTCCAAGCTCCATTTGCATGGATATGGAGAGCTGCATTACAACAGTCCATCCGGTGATCCGGCGAAAATGGACCTTCACCGAATGGTCTGGGGGGTAAGCTACGACTTTTCTGATCGCATCCAACTGCATACCGAAGTTGATTTTGAACATGCCGCGCGCGATATGGAACTGGAGTTTGCTTATATTGACTTTTTGTTCAAACCGGCCTTTAACGTTCGGGCCGGGGCCTTGCTGATGCCGGTGGGGCCATTGAACGAATTTCACGAGCCGACATTATTTTATAGTGTCGAACGGCCGCTTGTTGAGAATGATATGATTCCGACAACCTGGCAGGAAGGCGGGCTTGGTATTTTTGGATCCCCGATGGAAGGGTTGAAGTATCGCGTTTATCTCGTTAGCGGCTTAAGTGCGGAAAAGTTTTCGGAGAAGGGGATCCGCGGTAGCCGGGGCAAGGTTGCCGGAGGCACAGAAGACAAACATATCTGTAAGGTTACCGGAGGCACAGACAAACACGACTGTAAGGTTACCGGAGGCACAGACAGACCGCTTACAGGTGACGACCTGGCGTTTGTTGGCAGGGCAGAATATGCAGCGCTTCCCGGTCTTGATTTGGGGCTCTCCATCTATCAGGGAGGAGCCAATCAAAAGGATGATCCCGCTTTAGATGGCGCCGGGGTTGGAATCACTGAGGCCGATATCCGGCTTCGTAAGAAAGGGGCGGATATTCGTTTTGTCTATGTTACCACCAAAATAGACGAGGCCGCGAAGATCAGCAAGGCAACCGGAAAAACCATCGGCGAAAAACAGGCCGGTATGTATCTGGAGTTGGCGTATAACATTGGCAACTATGTTCCTTTTGCCCGGATGGAGCAAATCAACACCCACGATGCAGTTGCCGCAGGCGCTAAGGCAGACGACAGTCTGGACAGGGATATCCTTACCCTTGGTCTTGCTTATTATCCCCACCACAATCACCGTGATGTTGCCTTAAAGGCTGATTGGAGCGAAGAGGAAAATGCCGCAGGGGGTACCAGCACCTGGACCAACTTTGGCATAGCCTGGATGTTCTAACCCCCTAACACTATCGATCCTCCCCCCTTGTGGGAGAGGGCTGGGTGGGGGAAGATCGTAGGGGCGTATTGCAATACGCCCCTACGAATACGCAAACATTCATCCCAGATTACGCGATAGACGCTGCGAAGTAGGTCAACTCCTTACAGGGTCGTTTTGGCCAGAGAAATCATTCCTACCGGTTGGGTGTTCACCCTTTTTCTCCCTTATCATGACATCACAACGGTGCTTTCACATTTCTTGCTTTCTATCGCGTAATCCGGGTTCATTTCCCTCGGCTATTATGCCGTTATTTTTTGCTTAAACCCGGATTACGCAATAGACGCTGCGAAATAGGTCGAACTCCTTACAGAGCCGTTTTGGACAGAAAAGTCCTTCCTACCCGTTGGGTATTAACCCTTGTTCTCCCTTATCTGATCCCACAGTGGTGTTTCCACATTCCTTGCTTTCTATTGCGTCATCCGGGTTAAAATTGATATTAGTTATCAATATCAAGAGGCTATATTATGAAAGAGACAACAAGGCATCTCTAAAAACTGAAAGGCTAACCCTCCTACCCCCCTTATCAGGGGGATATAATGCGGCTTCCAGACAAAAGTCCCCCTGATAAGGGGGATTTAGGGGGTTTTTAGAGGTGCCCAACACCCGATGCCATAGCCTTCATCATCCGCAGTGGGGGGATTTAGGGGGTTTTTAGAGGTGCCCAACACCTGATAGCCTCCTTCAAAAAATATTGAAAAAAGACTTTTTTTTGTTGACAAGCGGCAGTTGGCTCTCGTACTATATTTAATATGATATTGATAGTAACTCTCAATATCAATATATAAGATTTAGATCAGAGATGTGGGTGGTAAGAACGGGGTGTTTTGGGCCGACAGATTCTTTTTGAGGGTAAACGTTTACGATGAAATTTTTAAAAAGGGATGTTCGCTGTATCTGTGGAAGCCTTATTGCGAGGATGAAAGAGGATGGGTTGGAGCTAAAGTGTCGCGGATGCAAAAGAATACTGCTTATTCCCCTGAAAGAAGTATCTGATCAAGTCATGCTGATTCCATTGAGCAGCCATTTCTGTGAGGAGGCTGTGACATAACGTAAGCAGCACTGGTGCATTTGAAGGCATCTCTAAAAACTGAAAGGCTAACCCCCCTACCCCCCTTATCAGGGGGGAAATGCGGCTTCCAGACTAAAAGTTCCCCTGATAAGGGGGATTTAGGGGGTTTTTAGAGGTGCCCTTAAGCATTCTTAAGCACTACATTCTAGCTGCCTTGTTTTTAGAAGTACCCTTTAGAGGCTAGAGGCAATAAGCCCAAAAGCCCGGGATAGGATCAATTCTATTCCGGGCTTTTTTGCGCCTGTGAAAAATGAAGAAAAAGAGCCAAATGGAGAAAATACGGCGTGGGGATTTACAGAGTGGTCGGATAGGAATGGAACCATGGCAGGATGGAATGCCACTTTCTATAATGTACCACTCTTATCCCCTTGGCGTCCTCGGCAGGGTTGGGGCTGGTTTTACGCCTTTATCCTGCACTAAAGGCATTCCAGCCTGATTCTGCCGAGGCAATTTAACCCGGATTACGCGATAGAAAGCAAGGAATGTGGAAACACCGTTGCGGGATCAGATAAGGGAGAAAAAGGGGGCATACCCAACCGGTAGGAAGGACTTTTCTGTCCAAAACGGCTCTGCAAGGAGTTCGACCTATTTCGCAGCGTCTATTGCGTAATCCGGGTTTAACAAGAGTGAGAAAGGAGGGATCGTGACAAAATTTCCTTGTGCGGGCTGTACTAAAAAATGCTTGGCTGTGGGCGACGGTTGTTCCATCTATCGGCGCCGAGACGGAATTTATGACGTTGAGATTGATGAGACAACACACCACATGGATGCCTCTCAATTTGAGGCGGTGGCACGGTTGTTTAAGTTGGTGTTGGGGATCAGTGTTTTCGGCGAATCCCCATCCGTCGTGATGAAACAGACAAAAGAAACATTCTAACCCACCAACGGGCGGAGGCGAATGGACAGCTCCCGTTGGGCGGGAAGCCGCCTGCGGTTGCTGTGGGCTTGCGGATACGGTTACACAAAAAATGATCTACGCAGAAAGAGTAGATGTTATCAACAAAAAATCTAACCATGGAGGTGCAATGATGTTCGATCAAGTGAATAGTAATATGCAAACGAATAGTAGTATGAGTTGTCTGGCCCATTCGGAGTATGGGATGATTCAACGTTGCCGGTGCCACGCCTTTTCCCTGACAATGGGGCAAATTACACTACATTTATCCGTGGAGCAATTTACGGGTATTATGGATTTGTTTAACAAGGCCGTAGACAAGGAACCGGATTTCCGGTGGCGATAGCGATAAGGGTTTAAAAAATGCAATCTATTTTGAAAGAGAACCCAATGGGTAGCTACGATAAAACGGCCCTTATTGCGCCCTGGAACGAACCTCCTATCCTGTGCGAATGTATGCAGATTACGGAGGCCGACGTACAAGAGGCCATGATGAATCACCGTCCCAATACCTTAAAAGAGCTGATCCAATGCTCTGGGGCTGGTAAAGGCTGTAATGCCTGTCATCCTATCCTCAGGGAAGTCCTTGCGGGACTGGACGTCAGCTGCCCATCTGTTCGGTAAGATAGCTCTCCAGTCCAACGGCCTTAACCAGGCTGATTTGAGCTTCCAGCCAACTGACTGCCTTTTCCGACCCTTCCAGGAGTTTTTCAAAAAGCTCTCTGGAACCGGCCTCTTTGGTTTGTAGGCAAATGTGGACGGCCTCGTTGTAGGCCTTCACGGCTTCTGTCTCCAGGGCTAGGTCGTTTTCCAATTGCTCTTTCACATCTACACCGATTCGGACGATGCCGTACTTGGTAATGTTCGGCGCTCCTTCCAGAAACAGGATGCGTGCAATCAGCGACTCCGCGTGTTTCATCTCACTGATCGACTCGTCGAAATGATGTTTTGCCAGTTTCTTATATCCCCAGTTCTCGCACATCTTGGCTTGGAGGAAATATTGATTGATGGCCGTCAGCTCCATGCACAGTGCGCTATTTAATGCGCCAACAACTTTCGAGTCCGATTTCATGGGGTCTCCTATATAGATTGGAAAAAGTTCTTTTTGGATTCTTTATCCGCATCTTAGCCCCAAAGACTCTTTATGTCAATTTGAGGCAGTCAAATGCAGATGTCTTTATTCTTCTCCTTTTCGGGGAGGCCAGGTAGAGGTGGGTTTAGAGGGAATTTTTTAAAGTGGCATTTGCTGAAAGGCAAATTCTCGGATATTGGCTTTCTTTGCTGCGTGTTCGATGGTCATATTCACAAGATTGCCGTTGGCATCAAGGTCAATGTAAATATTTTCGGATATCTCCCTTGTCTCGGTGACGTCATTGCTTAAGAACTCAACCAGGGCCGTGTCGGTTTCTTCGAAATATTTTATTTTCACTTGTCTTTCTCCTTAAAATCACGATCAAAAAAAGCGTTATGGACGGTCTCCCCATCTTCTAAAAGAATTACCCTTAAATATTTTTGCTCTTCATCGATCCATTTTCACCTTCGAATCCGCCCATCGCTTTGAATTTGTTCTGTGACAGGATCACCCATTACGCTCAAGGGCGTCTCTAAAAACTCCGATTATTTTTAAGATTTCTAAAAATTCTTGTAATGGGAAGAGAGGAGGTGTGGCATAATAGGCGCGACTGCCCCCTCAATGCAAGGAGAGAGAGATGAAAGAGACGATTACGAGACAGGATCCTGGATTATTTGATTATCAGAATCGGATGGCGGAGCTATCTGAGAGTCCACATGGATTAGAAAAACTGGATCGGTGTATCGATTGGGAGATGTTTCGCGAGACGTTGGACCTGGCTTGTGAGAAGCCCTCGAAAGGGGTTGGTGGGAGCCCCCACTACGATCGGGTGATGATGTTCAAGGTGTTGGTGATACAGCGGTACTATAATTTATCGGATGATGAGACGGAGTACCAGATTGCGGATCGGCTTGTTGCCTCACGAGAAAATCTACCTGAAATAGGAATCGTTGCCTCATGAAGAAATCTACCCGAAAAGGGTAGAGAATCTTCTCCTTTAATTTGGAGAAA
>SBBA01000105.1 GCA_005239925.1 Candidatus Troglogloeales bacterium
CCCGTGGCAACGGCTTCATCCATCGCCTTCATCTTATCAAGACCCAGAAGACCGGCGTCGGTTACGGTAATCTCCTCTTTTATGGCGGGTAAATTCAGCAAGCCCGAACGCAGGTAGGCTATTGTAATCAGCGCACCCAGAAGGATTATACCGACAAGGACGTTCCAACGAAATTTCATGGACGCACCTCTTTCGAGGCCATGGTAGACAGGCCTTCAACAAAGGTATGGTATTGATTGATCGGAATATCCGCGCCTTGTATCGTTTCACTTCTTCCGCTGGGCCAGGTAATCACCAGACGGTCAACAGCCTCGGCAGGCCCCAGACCTAAGCGAACCCGCTTATCACTCTGAGAGGCGAAACCATTAAAGTAGTTCATCTCGGCGATCTGGGGCATACCGTTGATCCACAATTCGACGCGTGTGCCCACGGCGTCTCGACTGCTTACCAGCCGACGGTCACCCACCTCTCGCGGTTGATCCGGATTTCCAACGAGGGCAAATCCAATCCAGTGTGCTTTTTGATCTACCGTCTGTCCGCCTACTAACAAATTATTTTGATACAAGCTGCTGGCCGCGCCTTGATTGGCAATATAAAGATCAATATCGCCGTCGTTGTCATAATCCGCCAGCGCAATGCCGCGACCGTTATAAAGATCGGTGATACCGGCGGCTTCCGCCATTTCAACAAATCGGGGCGCACTATTGGTAATATCCACGTTACTATTGGGTGTAACCGCATTTGCAAGCCCACCGACCTGCCTGGAGCGCCTGTTGGCATCGCTGCCATCCGTTGGAGGCACCTGGACAAACAGGCGGCTGGGTTCGTAGCCCGATAGGTCACGATTTCCCATCTCTGGCCAATCGGCCACGTCGGCGGCATTATTCTTCGTTTGCGTGACCATCTCCTGAAGTTGATACCAATAGGTATTGTTGGGATCAGGCCCGGTAACAAATCCATTCACCGCGAAAATATCCAGCCATCCGTCGTTATTAAAGTCGGCAAACTTTCCACCCCATCCCCATCCCCCATCATGGGTTCCAGCCTCACGACTTATATTAGAAAACCGACTACCGCCCGTTTTTGCGGGATCGGAATAGTTCAGCCAAAGCATGTTCCCTTCATCCGTCTTATACCGCCGGGCCAAAATATTTGTCACATAGATATCCAGCCGACCGTTGCGATCAATATCCCCCATGTCAACGTTCATTCCCTTCCACCAGTCATGACCGATACCGGGATGACCGTCTTTATCAATCACCAGCCGAAACCGGGGTGGTGTTTCCGAGGCCCCGGTGTTGAAGTAGAGTTCATCGGCCCCGAAATCGTTGGCCACATAAAGGTCAGGCCATCCATCGTTGTTTAAATCGCCGGTACCGGCATCAAGCGACCACCCCGTATGACCCAGCCCGGCCTGTTGGGTGACCTCTTCGAATGTCCCGTCCCCTCTGTTTTTGTAAAGAACATTGGCCCCACCGTTGGTGGCATGTGTAAACGTCGTGTGCATAATCCGTGTTGAGGCAGGGGCCCAGAGGTTATTACGCACGGGCTGGCCCGTTATGGGGTCATCCACCTTTTCTGCAAAATAGTTGGCAATGAATAGATCCAGCAGGCCATCCCGGTCATAATCGAAGGCAATCACCCCATTGGCATATCCCCAATAACCGACACCCGCCTGTTGGGTGATGTCTTGAAAGGTTCCGTCTCCATTATTCTCAAAAAAGGTATTATTCTCTCCCCATTTAACAACGTAGAGGTCTTGATCCCCATCATTATCGTAGTCAAAAAAGATGGCGTCCATAGAGGCCCCTTCACGATTGTCATTGGTAACACCCGCAGAGGGGGCCACATCTTTAAATGTGCCATTGCCTGATTGACGAAAGAGACGATTGGGCACATCCCGTCCCGCATTGGTAACGTAAAAGTCGATCAGACCATCATTATCAAAATCCTCTGCGGCCACGGAAGCGCCGACCGATGCAAGCCACGGCATGATATTCTCGAATTTTGGGGACAATTTGACCATGGAATGGTTATTAAGAGCTCCGGATGATTCAGAAACATCCTGAAAGTGAAGGGGGGTATCAGGCGTCGTGTTCTGCTTGGGATACAGATACCACGACCCCAGCCCAAGGAGAGCAAACATTGCTAATAACCGAACGGAATTTGAAGCCATAAATCACCCATTACGAAAAAGGCCTACGGCTCGCTAGACTCATCCGCCGCGGGCAAAAGCAAGTGGCACCGGCCACGACGGGCAAGTCCTCCCGTTCGGCGGGAGGCCGACTGCGGTCGTTGTGAACCTATGAATGACAAATTAAGAATTTATGAATTAAAAATAAAATCTTTAAAACCTTTATTCTTGATTCAGAATAAATGATCTATACCAAAAACAGTGATGTCACCCACAGAAAGTCTAGGCACTGAATAAACCGTAGCGCTACCCATACAGGGAATTGCCCCTCCTCATTTAATTTTGACAACCCAACGATTGAGTCTACCCCCCCTATCCTCTCATGACTGACTGATTTGCCTTGCCCCCCCCTCTCCTGCGACCACTAAACTTCCAGATGCAACACGCCTTTCAAAAAAGGCACGCTTATATGAGAGATGCGGATAAACCATCTAACAAATCTATAAAAAATTGTCAAGATAGATAAAATATTTATTTAAATAATTATAGTTAAAAATAGTTAGTAAAAAGTCGCCAAAAAAGAGGGGATTTATCCGAAAAGATTCCAGAGAAAAAGTTTCCAAAAAAACAGGTTTTTTAACAACAATATCCGGCTCACACAGAGCGGATGTAGAGGCCATTTTACGAGGGGAATACGAATGCGCCGACGGGCAAAAGCAAGTGGCACCGGCCACAGCGGGCAAGCCCTCCCGTTGGGCGGGACGCCGCCTCCGGTCGCCATAGACCTATGAATGACGAATTAAGAATAAAACTTTTACTGATCTTCGCATAATGGAGTGACAGAGGGTTCCTTTTGTGCAAGTTCATAACAAAGGAATAGAGCCATCTTGTCATTTCGAGCAAAGCGAGCAATCTCATAGGCAACCGCACGTTATGAGATTTCTCCTTTCGGTTGAAATGACACGTTATTTTTAAGTTGTTGTACCCAACTTTGAATTCAGCGCCGTGTTTCAGTATCACTGTATGATGCAAATATCAGTAAGAATAAAACCTTTAAAACCTTCATTCTTGATTCAGAATGAATTATCTACGCAAAAAACGGTAATATCACCAACAAAAAGTCTCATTAACCATCTTGGGGTGAGTGAAGGGGATTGAACCCTCAACCCCTGGAGCCACAGTCCAGTGCTCTGCCGATTGAGCTACACTCACCGTCAATAGGCGTTCTTATTGATAAAACCCTTCCATATCGTCAATACCATGATCTTTAAATCGAGATAGGGCGACCAATTCTCGATATATTTAAGATCATATTGAATCCTTTCGTCAATAGAGGTGTCCCCACGTAGCCCATGAATCTGCGCCCATCCGGTAATCCCGGCCTTGATTTTATGGCGCAACATATATTTAGGCACCTTCTGTTTAAACTGCTCGACAAACTCCGGACGTTCCGGACGCGGCCCCACAATACTCATCTCCCCTTTCAGAACATTAATGAACTGGGGTAATTCGTCCAAACTGGTCGCTCTTAAAAAAACACCCAACGGCGTTCGACGCGGATCGTTTGCCACCGTCCACACCGCTTCCGTCTGCCTTTCAGGCTGATGCACCATGGTTCTAAGTTTCAACATTTCAAATACCCGGCCATCATACCCCATTCGTTTTTGACGATAAAAAACAGGACCAGCTGATGTGCATCGAATTGCCACCATGATCACACCCATCACCGGAATGGTAACCATCAAAATTAATAATGAAAATATCACATCCATCGCACGCTTTGTAAGACGGTTCCATCCATGCAAAGGAGTAGCCTGTAATGTGACAATCGGCATCCCGTCAAAAAGTTCGGCCTGCCCCTGAACCGTCATAAACTCAATAATGTCTGGGACCATCCGTACATCCACCGTTTGCTCCTGTAAAAAAACGGACATTTTTGCTAAGTCAGGATAAGCATCGTGGGGCAATGCAAAAAAAACCTGGTCAACGTTATATTGGATTAAAACCTGAGGTAGGTCGTCAAACTCCCCCAAAACCTTTATCCCTTTTAATTCCAACCCTACTTTATCTGATTTCCGTGTGAGAAAACCAATGACGTGAACCCCCAGATCATCGTGTTGTCGCAACTTTTCCGCAAGTGTTTCCCCCAGCTTCCCCGCACCAATAATCAAGGTATTATGCAAATCATATCCCCTCCTTCCCAGAAAGCGTAACCCTTTCCGAAAGGCAAATCGGTTGGCCGACAACAGCAGCGCCGCATGGGCACCGAAAATAATAAAGACCAACCTCGAATATTCAAACTGCCTCAAAAAAAAGCTGATGGTCACCAAAAGAACGGTCATGACGACACATCCCTTGGTAACGTCTGTAATCTCCGCAATACGAGAGGTCATCCGTCGGGGGCGATACAAATTGAACCATTTAAATGCGATCCCCCAGGCAATAATAATAGCTGGGAAAAGCGCCAGATAGGCCTCAATGACAGGAACCCCTTTGGTGATGGGAATCAAGTTGGTATAAAACCTGAGACCATAAGCGCTCACCCACGCAAAGGAAATCAAGATAAAATCAATAATGAGCAGGATTGATTTGTAAAATTCAGTTTGCCGTCTCAGCATGGCTCTTGTCTTTAAAGGCTTGATACTGCCCTTCAATATGTCGTGCGATCTTCTCTTTGAACTGTTCTTTGGAAAACGATTTCACATGCTCTCGAATTCGAATCGGATCTATACCGCGTTGATGTTCTTCAAAATAAAGAACGGCGTCCACCAGGGCCTGGGGGGTTTGTTCGTAGAAAAAGACACCCGTTGGCCCTTCCTGAGTGGGTTCTGGCCCGTTCCCTGGAATCACCGTTTCTAAAACGCCCCCTTTTCCATAAGCAATCACTTGTTTTCCGGAGGCCATCGCCTCTAAGGGAACAATCCCAAAATCCTCTTCCCCTGGGAAAATAACCGCGCGGCATTTCGCATAGGCCCTCTTAATTTCATAGTTGGATTGGCCCTCTAAAAACGTAATAGTAGGGCCTGCCAAGGCCATAAGACGTGCCTTATCAGGCCCTGTTCCAATAATGGTCAGCGGCCATTTTAATTGGTTGAAGGCCAAAATGGCGAGATCCACCCGTTTGTAGGGGACAAAGGCCGTAACCATGAGATAAAAGCCTTCATCCTGAGCCGACGCCGAAAAGCGGTCAAAATCAACGGGGGGATGGACAACATGCGCCTCCCGGTTATAATAACGTTTAATCCGTGCAGCGACATAGGCAGAGTTGGCCATAAAGACATGAATACCGTTATTGGAATGGGTATCCCAATATTGTAGCCAGGGCCGCACCATTTTCATGGCAGCCCGAATCGGCAGTGAGGCCGTATCACGATTAAAATAAATCGCATATTGATCCCAAATATAACGCATCGGGGTATGAAGATAGGCGATATGACAAACTCCTTTTGGAACATGAACCCCCTTGGCGACGCAGTGGCTGGAGCTCACGATCAGATCGTATCTAGAGAAATCAAACGAAGCAATCGCCATCGGGTAGAGGGGAAGGTAATGACGGTATTTTTTGTAACTAAAAGGGAGCCGCTGAATAAAACTGGTGTGAATCGGATGGCATTCAATCGTCTGTGAAACGGTCTTGGGGCAGTGCAACAAGGTATACAGGTCGGCCTGTGGAAAAAGTTCACAAAAGGCTTCCAGGCACTTCTCCCCTCCCCGCATTCCGGTGAGCCAGTCATGAACCAGGGCAACCTTCATTTAATCTTTCCCTTTATCTGAAGCCATACCCACCAGGGTCGTCTCATAGAGATGTTCCAGTTGTCTAATCATCCTTTCCATATTAAATTTTGATAAAACCGTCTCATAGGCCCTGTGGCCCATCGCCTCCGCCAGCGGTCGGTCCTCAAGCAATCTAATAATGGCATCGGCCAATGCTATCGGATCTTTTGGAGGAACAAGCAGCCCATTCTGCCCATCTGTTATCACTTCATCCACCCCATCCACTTTGGTAACAACAATGGGTCTTTTAGTCGCCATCGCTTCTAGTAACACCAATGGCAAGCCTTCCCACAATGACGGAAGAACAAAGATATCCATTTCTGCTAGCAACTCAGGGACATCCAATTGGTTTCCAAGAAACTGGACATGCTCTGCAATGCCGATCTCCTGAGCCTGTTTTTCAAGGGACGCACGTAACTCCCCCTCTCCTATAATTTGGAAGAGAAGATTAGGAGTCCGGTTTAGTACCCGAACAGCGGCCTCCAAAAGATAGCAATGCCCCTTCTGTAGATGTAATCTTCCAATGGTGCCTACTATTCTTTGTCTCTTGGCATGATTCTGATTAGAAACTACGCTGGAATACTTTTGGACATCAATACCGTTTTGGATCACAACCGATTTCAAAGGGCTTACAATGCCGGCCCGAATCCCAAGATCATAGTCTTTTTTAGCAACGCAGACCAGTTGATCCGTGCACCCTATCAATAACCAATCTATCCATCGGTAGAGTCGCTTTCGAATCGTTTGCGCTTCATGCAGATAATGAATGCCATGATAGGTGTGAATGATTGCCTTTATTCCGGCCATCCATGCCCCCAGTCTTCCCACAAAACCGGCTGTACCACCGTGGGTATGCACAACATCTGGTCGGATACTCCGCAAGAGTTTCACACAAGCATAAAGTGAGGAGAGACTCACTTGATTGGACATAACAAGCGGGTAAACCGGTATGCTGTTCCTCCTCAGTTCATCCACCAGATATCCTTTTTCTTCACAGGCGACACTAACCGTAAACCGTCGCCGATCCAGATGCCTTGCAATGGTAAAGAGATGCTGTTGCCCTCCACCCATGGAGGCATCATCAATCATGAGAAGAACGTGAATCATCGAATATTATTTAGGGTACTTTCCTGTCAAGTAAAGATACGTTTTCAAGGCCAGTTGTTCGACAATAGGCCGGTGCTTCGCGTAATAGAATAACTGACTCAATCGATAAATCTTCTTCGTAGAAGGATTCGTTATAGAGCTTCCTCCCTTAAGATGCACAAGAGAACAGGCCGGGTCATATAAAACCTGCATGGACTCTCTGACAGCCCGAAGGCACAAATCCTTATCCTCGAAATACATAAACATTTTTTCATCAAACCCACCGACATTCATAAACAAATCTCTGCGGATAAAGAGAGCCGCGCCGGTTACCCATCCAACGGTTTGTTTCTTGTTGTACTTTCTTTCGATATACCGATGAATAATCCCACCCTTTCGTTCAATCAAACCATAAAGGATCTTGTCTTCAATCTCCCGTAAAAAGGTTGGCAAAAGGCCGGCAGAAAGCTGAAAAGTGTGGTCTTCGTTTAAGAGCTTGGGGCCAAGGATACCCAGCTTCGGGTTCTCTCGAAATTGAAGTTCCACGTTTGGGATAAATGGGGCAATTGTAATCGTATCGTTATTCAAAAAAAGAAGAATTTCTCCTTTCGCAATCTTTGCCCCTTGATTATTGGCCACGCCAAACCCCACATTATTTTCATTCAAAATAGTCTGTATATCAGGAAAGTTCGTTTTAAGTTCGGCAACAGCAGGGTCTGTTGAGCCATTATCTACAAGGATCATTTCGTGTTCGGATCCGTGAAATTGCCGAAAGGATACAATGGCTTGCCTCGTCAACTCTACCTTGTTGTATTGGACAATAATAACGGAAACCATTGAGATTTCGACAGGGGCCTCTGCCAATGGAAATATTAGTTGGTTCAAACAGCAGCCTTTTCTTCGACCTCTTTTATGTTCACTATATTAACTCTGTGGGTTTGAGTAATCGGCTCCATTAACCAAAGGTTGATAGATGCACACCTATTGTATTTTTTTGCCTAGCATATGAAGCTGTAGATAAGGTAAATACTTGCGCCTATTCCAATTCAAAATCCCGACTCGACGGTGAATGGCCATCTTGTCGTCAATATGTTTACTGGTTTCCGTTATAGGAATAAACTCTCCGGGGACATTGGTAGAGTACTCGATGGATGTCCACTCAAGGCACGGGAATAGCTCTGTGACACCGCGCCACGAGAACCGGAAGTAGTCATCCGGGTAGGGATGGTACCTCCAGACCCAAGGTACACAAATATAAATCTGCCCGCCCACACGTGTAAGTTTGCTGATGTTTTCAGCAAACACCCATGGCTTACGTACATGCTCCATCACAGAACAGCAGATAATCAGATCAAAATGTTCAAGGGGGAGTTGGCCTGTTCCCTCCACCAGGTCAACAACGGCATCGACACCCTCGCCCTGTGCCATGTCAACACCTATGTATTCGCTCGCAGAGTAAAAACTGCGGAATGTTGAGGTATTGCCGTAATCCTTGCTACCGACTTCTAATATAGGACCCATTGTCGTCGGTATCTGTTTTTTTAAATACGTCAGTTGATTAATATCGCCCATCTATAAACCTCCACTTTACGCTTTAAAACGATTGCGGATTTTTCGTTCCAACCTGAATATCGGGCTCTTTTGATAAATCGTTCGTATTATTGCGCGTAGATGTCTTCTCAAATTCATCCAGGGTGATGCACCATGTTTATGAATCGAACGAAAAGGCGGAATAAAATCTTTATCTAACAAACGCGCCGCTTTTGAAAGAAGAAGGCTGTCCTCGATCCGATGCGTAATCTGATAAAGCAACGAGGGCCTAATATATCCCTTTGATACATGATCATGAATAAGATTCATTGAAATAAATCCGGTATCAATAGCCTCAAAAAGGTCTCTCATCCAAAGAAACCCTAATGGATTATCCCTGGAAACCCAGGGCTGGGTATCCATGTCCGTATAGTGAATTAATGCCGTCTCACCCTCTTTAAATTGTTCAAGAGAGTTCCAGGATGAATCAATATCAAACTGGATATTTTTCGCGATGGCCATGTCATACATGAGCTGTTCATATGTCAATTGCCCTGTATTCAAATCTCTGATTATTTGTTGAATATTCCATTTAAGAGAAGCACAATTTAGAAGCATCACGCTAAACTGTGGGCGGCGACCCGTACTGCTCGGTTCCCGTACTGCAAGTAAATCTGCTCCGCTAAAAGGTAACGCCCAAAGATCACGAATATCCCTAAAGACTTGCATATCTGAATCAAGATAAATAGCCCTACTTTTATAATTAGCATACTCCGGAATGATAAACCGTTGAAAAGAAAAAGGGGTTCGAGGATAATTTTGAATGTCCTTTGGAGTCGGAATTTCGAGATTTGAAAGATGCAGGGGATAAACCTCGACACACATACTGGCATGTTTACGAATGGAGTACTCAAGCACCTTCACCGAAAGCATCTGCTTTTCAGTAGAAGCAACATAAACACGAATCGGATTTTCCACATTCAATGGAGAATAATCAATCCCCGTTTTCATAATGATTTTTGCAATTTCTTCAAATTGTCTGTTAAAGCTCTTCCATTTATTGGCCAATAATGTCTTATCCTTTAAATCATCAAACTCACTACTGTAGGTTGCCCCTCCATCGATTCCTAAAGAACGAATCTTGCGCACACCGGAGAGGGCAAGTAAATTTAATGCTGCCTCAGCACTAAAGTATTTAACCGGTACAATCGGTGAACCACCCCATATTCTCGTCGCTGTGCTGAGATTGTACCAGAGCAATCGTCCGGCTTCGTCCATTCGGCGTAATATAGAATTTTTCAAGACAAGTTCATCAAGAGGGTAAGGACCGACTGTATTTTTAAAATGGGGTTGCCAGGGCATAACCAGTACTTCGGCATTCTTTTCGATGGCCTCTCCACAAGCGTCGACAACATCAAAGTCAATCATATGGGCAACAATTACATTTTGTTCCCGAACGGCATGATTAAGTGATAATGTGTAAAATTCGTCAATGTCAAATTGACCTCGCTCTGAAAAACTGGGCCCTTTTCCGAAGATCAACCAGAGTTTATTGAGATCAAAGTTCTGCGTCTGAAACCATTCGAAATAATTTCTCACTTTATGTGCCCCTCTAATGGCACCCCCTCTTCTTTTTTAGCAATGAGCAATACGCGAGGGCCATTGCGCTCACTTCTCTTCTCAAGAATTTCAACCTGTTTAAATCCTGTGGTTTTTAAAAAGGCAACAATGTCATCTAATGTAAGCCACCTGGCATAATCGTACATCCCTGAAAACACATCGCTTCCTTCATTATATTTTTTATATTGATACCGAATTCCGTTGATTTCATCGTTTTCAATCGCTTCGTTTGGAAGGGCATAGTGCGTATCAAGCATGACACCCAAACGCACATATTTTCCTAAACCAAGCAAATGTTGTACAGGATTTCTTAAGTGATAGAGAACGCCAACATGATGAATGATATCACAAGAAAGAAAGCGAACGTTCACGGGGCCTTCTTCAAGATTGCATTGAAATACAGTGGGATGATATCCAAAAAAGGCGCAACGAACAATCGTCTTGACTACATTTTCAATTCTTGAATCGACTGCGGTAACGTTTTTTGCGTATTGAGAGAGCCCAATCGTATGGATCCCTTCAAAACACCCCACTTCCAAAACATGCTTATCTGTAAGGTTGAAAGTATCATGCATTAAAACAATTCTTTTATCGGGAATGATCTGAGGTTCGCTTCTTTTTCCTTCCCAAGCCGCGTTTCCGAATCTTCGACCATGACGATCGACGGTAAAGCATTGCCAGTGGAGCAGATGATTAAGCCGAACCAAATCACCGTCACTTAAACCGTCAATAAACTTCGTTGTATTCCGATGCTCTGTGTACCCCGTAAGGGGTAAGGAAGCGCCTGTTTTTTTTAATAGAGCACACCGGATTCTTTTTATTATGGCTTGTAAATCCATGAATGATGCCCCTATTTTCTCAAATTTCTGAAAATAAACTCTGCCATTGCTTGGCAATATAAGAAAGAGACCACTTCTTGGCAATCACTTCCTGTCCAATCCTGACATGGCTATGGCGTAGTTCAGGATCGGACAGATATCTTTTTAAACCCGTTTCCCAATCATCAAGAACCGATACGGTCTCAAAGGGTTTGTAGCTGGGAATAGAATCTGCTATGACTGCAAGACCGTGATGTAACGATAGCGTTAAGCGATTATTGCTCTTACAAATCGTAAAGGGGTTACGAGATATGGGTATAATCGAAATGGAATGCGCCCTTAACGCGAATAAAAAGGTGTCCGAATGCCATTCAAGATAATGTGTAGGAATAGACCAGGGGAGAATCGCTTTCCTGTACTTCAACCGGGAGTTGCTTATCACCGTCAGAGAAAGAGGATATTGACAATGAATCTGTTCCAATAGTGTACGAATCTTTAATAAATCCAACATACCTCCCTCAGAATAAGGACTGCCATGGTGTCCAAACCAAACGATCGGGGTAGCTCCCTGATCTCGATAGGCATTCAATTGACGTAATAATGCAGCCAACTTCCATTGATGGTACCAGCGTTGCCATGGCAACGTGAATACCCCCTCTATTTTATCTTCGACGGCGTCTCCAATAATGGTAATGGGACGCGGCTCTGAAAGTTCAGAACAGATAACCTCTTTCATGGCTTCTGTGGAAGCTACCAAATGATCCGCAATGGATATCATACGCCGCAATCTTTCTCCGGCCTTATCCCAATCGGGTATTTTTTTGGGATTATAAAAGTGATTGTCACAAATATCAAAGATGATGCGGATTCCTTTTCCCCTGAGATCGATCGCTTCGGCGTAACTTGCATCATCATATCGTTTTGAATAAACCACTGCTTTATACCGATGAGCGTGTTGGAGTTGAAACAGTTCTACAGGAACAGCGTAAGATTGCAATTGTGGCAATAAATTAAAACAGCGGATCCGTACACTGGCTATTTTTGGATCGTATGACAGAGGTCTCCATCCGATCCATTGACAATCCGGTTCCATATCTAAATACGTCTCGCCCATACGATCATGCGGCCACTGGCATGGAACATCCCAAGAAGGGTTCCTAAGAACAAGTGAAAGTAACGATGTCGGCGACTTTCCACAATATCCAAAAGATATTCAGCGCCTTTGATCCAGTTGCGATCGATACAGATATAACGCAGACTTTGTAAAAAATTGTTGGGATTATTCTCCCAAATTACGCGGTGGATATCCCAACCTCCTTTGCGCAATATCTGACGCAATGTTTTTATCGTGTAATGATAAAGATGTGTTGGTAGTTGTATCGCATACCCGGCGTCTTTAAAAAGATTCCACTCAAATGAACCCGCGTCCGGAATAGAAAGAACCAACATGCCTTTCGGCTTTGTCCACTGATTTAACTTTTGCAAGGCATTAACGGGATCATGCAAGTGTTCAAATACCATCCAGCCAATAATCAGATCATAAGGTTCCTTCGGTTTTGGAGCGGTTTCTAAGGCTCCACCGTATACAGGGTAACCTAATGCACGCGCTTCAGTCGCTGCTTTCTCAGAAAATTCTAAACCCTCCACCTGCCACCCCAAATTGTCCATTTGCCTTAGAAAACTTCCAGATGCACAACCAATTTCCAACATACGACCTGGCTTGAGTAAGGGCAATCTTCGTGCCTTTCGATCCAGTATTTTAAGCGCCATTCGCTTTAATGCGGAGGGTGGCTTCTTTGAGGTTAAGTCATGAATAATATGAGTGCTCTTATAAGGGCCGTAGTCCTCCGGGTAATAATAGCCAATGGTTGTTTGTGTTGGACGTGGATTGGTTCGCATCAAGCCGCAGCTTCGGCATTTTACAATTGTGTATTCCCCGGGTAAACCATGAAGTCTATCCCGCCCTTTGAACAGAGGATAATCGTCTGCCTCGCATTCCATCGGGCATGGTTTATCTTCCATCTCTATTTCAGGCGGGTATAACATGGCTCTCCCGATAAAGTTCTCTTTCTAATAAGACATAAAGTATAAAGGCATTGAAGAAATAATAAACCGTTGATCCAAAAGCCAACCCCAGCAATCCAAATTGAAAAAAACAAATGATCTTTAAAGGAATGCCCACCGTTGTAAATACAACAACGCCAAATTTTGTTATTGTTATTGTATTCCCCTTCGCATAGAATACTGACGATAAAATCTGCCCCATTGCCCCACCGATGAACACCCCTGCAAGCGCAACCATGATCCACCACAGCAATTGCAAGTTTTCTTTCGTTAGATCGCCATAATTACCCAATAGAACAAACAGTTTTTCACCTATCAGGGTAAGAAGCAGGTAGCTCAAACCGGTTAAGCCTATGATGAATAATAGCCTTTTTCGATAGAGATGTCGAAAAACAGGCCAATTTTTGGATTTTGCATGACCGGCTAAAACAGGAACCAAAGGAGCTACAAACGCTTTATTGATGACCTGATTAGCCGCCCCATAAATTTGCTGCCCCAAATAAAATAATGTCACTCCGCCGATCGGTGTAAATGAAGAAAGAAAACGATCTAATACCGACTCCATTTTGAAATACGCAGCACCAAGTATTAACGGTTTTATTTTTTTCCATGCGATGTGAATTGCGGTGCTCCTGAAATTGGGTTTTATGTAACGGCCCAAACCGGGCAACATCAACGCGGTTTGTAATGTGATACGCAAAACATTCACCCAGGCCGCTGCAACGATGCCGTATTGGGGCAATACCGATACCATGGCCACAAAACTCACAGTGGTGCTTAGAAGGGGGGTTGCTTCCGGCCAAATAAACTGTTGCCGGGCATGGGAAATGGCCAGTAAAATACCATTTAACGCATAAAGAACCGTTCCAACCAATTGAATACGTGTTAATTTTATCGTCAGTAATTTTCCCGCTTCAGAGAATTTGGGGACCAACAACGGAACCCAGAAAGGAGCGAACAGATACATCAAAACAGCAACACTTCCAAAGAAAATCCCAATAAGGATAAAAAGCGCCCAGGCATTGCCACGAAAATGCTCCGGTTCTATACCGGTTAGCAAGGGAACCAATACGTGCATCAGAGAACCACTGATCACCATCAGAATAAACTGCGGGACAACCATACCTGCAATGAGCGCATCGGTTTCCATGCCTACGCCAATCGTAATGATCACATACCATTGAAGGAAAAACAGAAGAATAAGATTACCACTGGAGAGGAGGGCCAGGTAGAAAGAACGCTTCATAAGCAGGCCTTGAAAGGCTTTTCTAGAAATAAAAAGAAGGAAACAGCTACCTGTGTTAATGCCATCATGAGACCCGCAGCAACTCGTGCAGCCGGAGGACTCCGGCTAACTTTTCCCCATCTAAAACAGGCACTACGTTTAGGGGGCGATCTCGTTTTTCCATTAAAGATAAAGCATCAACTGCCATAAGGTCTTTTTGGATCGTGATGGGACTTTTCGTCATGATTTCTTTCACATTCAGCTTAAAAATTTCGGATTGATACTTTTGAAGAATCCGTCTTACGTCGCCATCTGTAATAATTCCATCTAGCTTCACACCATCTTTTGAAAATAGAACAATCCCTAACCCATAACCACTTAACCCGATGATCACTGCTTCCATCGTTGCCGTGGTCGGATCCAATACAGGACAGTTACCGCTTGGAATCATAATATCGGCTACTTTTAAGAGCAATCTTTTACCTAATCGCCCCCCGGGATGATAAACTGCAAAATCTTCCGGCTGAAAGTTTTTTAACTTCATCAGGGTAATGGCCAGGGCATCACCAATCGCCAGGGCCACCGTGGTCGAAGAAGTCGGCGCCAGATTAAGCGGACAAGCTTCCCTTTCCACACCGCCATAAAGCACGATATCCGCGTTCAATGCCAAAGTCGACTGTGGATTACCTGTAATCGCAATTATTTTTGTCCCTATCTTTTTTAGGGCGGGGAGGATACCCGTCAGTTCGTCACTTTCTCCACTCTTACCAATTGCAATAATAATATCCTCCGGTGCCACAACTCCTAAGTCGCCATGCATTCCCTCTGCAGGATGGAGAAAAACGGCCAGGGTTCCCGTGCTGCTCATCGTTGCCGCTATTTTACGTGCGATCAGGCCGGATTTGCCCATACCGGTCACCACCACCTTGCCTTTGCATCCGTGAATCATCTCCACGGCACGGATATAGGCATCATTCACATGATCCAGAATGTCATAGATCGCATCTGCTTCTTCTCTGAGAATTTCTTTGAGTTGCTCCAAAATTACTTCTGGGTGGAACTGATTTTTATTCATCTTCTATGACCAATTACCTATAAACAGCGCATTACCATTGTGTTTACTCTAAATCAGGATTATTTCTAAATCGCTGTAAAACACCACACTATCGTCTATCCCTAAACCCAACATCACCCCTTAAAAATGATACTGGATGCCGTCTGAACAATGGGCGCAATAATCCTGGGGATCAGGCCAAACGGGTCCACAAAAACTAGCAGGGTAATAACGGCCATGCCATATGGCTCAATCTGACGAACCCAACGGGAAGACTCCTCCGGTAGAAGCCCAACCAACACACGACCTCCATCCAATGGCGGAATCGGAATCAGATTAAACGCCATCAGCCA
>SBBA01000158.1 GCA_005239925.1 Candidatus Troglogloeales bacterium
AGCGGTACTCGGATTCGCTCAAAGGCAGACCCCTCGTGGGTTTACGGCTGCTTGTGACCGGCAACAGGGGTGAGACTTCCTTACTGTCTGAATCACAGGCCATTAATTTGATTCCGTGCGCCGATGATTCCAGGGGGTGGGGAGGTTAGCCCGACAGAGCGGTTCATCTGGTGTGGCAGCGCTCTACATCTTTTCAGGTGCGGTCACGCCAAGTAATCCCAAGGCCGACCTCAGAACAATCTGGACAGCCATCATCAGCCCCAGCCTCGCCCGCGTTGTCACTCGATCCTCCGTGATGATACGAGCTTTAAAATAGTACCGATGCAGCAGGGCTGCAAGCTCCATCAGATAGACATTAATACGATGAGGCTCCAGCCGTGAGGCCGCCTCGCTAATGGTATCCGGGTAGAACGAGAGTTTTTGCAGTAGATCGATTTCTTCCGGCAGTGTCAGTGGGATTAAGTCGACTTCCGTCATACCTAGTACAGCATTCTCTATATCCAACCCCTGCTCTGCCGCTACACGGAAAATTGAGCAAATACGCGCATGGGCATACTGCACATAGTAGACGGGGTTTTCATCGGAGGTGGATTTCGCCAGTGCCAAATCAAAATCCAATGAGGTATCCGACCGGCGCATCAGGAAAAAGAAGCGGGTGGCGTCCACGCCGACCTCTTCAATCACCTCCCGCAGCGTCACAAACTCTCCGGAGCGTTTTGACATCCGCACCGGCTTGCCGTCTCGAAGCAGATTGACCAATTGGTGAATTACGATATCAAGACTTTGGGGCGAATACCCCATTGCGGAAACGGCGGCCTTAACACGCGCGACATAGCCATGATGATCGGCCCCCCAGATATTGATCATCCGGTCATACCCACGATCAAACTTGTTTTTGTGATAGGCAATATCCGAGGCGAAATAGGTCATCTCCCCGCTCTGTCGCAGAATCACCCGATCCTTATCATCGCCATAACGGGTCGTGGCCACCCAGGTCGCGCCATCGGCCTCATACACCATTTCTTTAGATCGGAGTAATGCAATCGCCTGCTCCACTTCCTTATTTTTATGGAGTGCTGCTTCAGAAAACCATCGATCAAAGTGAATGCCAAACATCTGCAAATCTGCCTCGATCATAGAACATATTTTTGTAAAGCTAAACTTCCTAGCTTCTTCTTCAATCAACGCAACTGAAGGGTTTTGGCCAAGACTATATTGGGGTAATTGGGGTAACTTGTCCTTGAATTCTTTTGCAATATCATTAATATAACTTCCTTGATAGGCCTCGGCAGGCAGTTCGATTTCTTCTCCGAGCAGTTTTCGATAACGCAACGCCGTAGATTGGCCTAAAAGTGTCATCTGCGTGCCCATATCGTTCAGGTAATATTCCTGTTCCACCGTAAAGCCAACGGCCCGCAACAGGCGTGTTAAGGCATCACCCAATGCGGCGGCACGTCCGTGGGCCACATGCAGCGGCCCGGTGGGGTTTGCGCTGACAAACTCGATTAAAACCCTTTTACCCACGCCTAGGTTGGATTGGCCATAAACCTCCCTTTTATTCAATATCTCCAAAAGGGTCTTGCGCCAGGCCTCCTGTTTGATAAAGAAATTGATGTAGCCTGCGCCTGCCACTTCGATTCTTTCGATAAAAGGAGGTAGGGATTGATTCAGGAGGGTTACTAACAAAGAGGCAATATGCCGAGGCGACTGCTTTTGTGTCTTTGCCAAAGAGAACGCAAGGGGGGTTGCGTAATCCCCCTGTTCTTTCTGCGGGGGAATATCCAGAATAATTGAAGGGCTTTCCTGTTGTTTAAGTTGGCCTTCCGCAACGGCTTTTTCGAGGGCTGTTTTTAGGATAGAAATCAGTTGATCCTGCATGGGACGTTTGTTAATCTCCAAAGGGGTAAAAGAAGGAAGTAAAGAATTACTCCATTATATCCGATGAGAGAGAATACAAGATTGAGGAAGAAAGGCACAAGAGGCTTTAGAAACAATCCCCAATTTGAGGGATTGACGGCCTCTATGGTCTCATCTATGGTATAATTTATCAGTAACGTAATTTGCCTATTGACACAGAGGATGTTATAGGTGTTTAATGAGCCTCCTTCTCGCTAATCACTTAAAAATGGCGGACACTATGGGTAGGGTGAAAACATACGTTAAAGGTGCTATCTCTATTTTCTTTTTTCTTCTTTTGGGTGTAACCCCTCTATTGGCGTCCACGCCATTTGATTGTTGCGACAATCTACAGCTTCATCCCCCCGGTTCCGACCTTCTTCTTTCCAGCTTGCCCGATCTTACAATACCTTCAAGTTTGGACGTTCCAGATAACTATCCATCGGCTCTGAACCGGTCTATCACGACCTCAGGCAGTAGACAAGGAGACAATCTACCGGCTAACGGCGAGGTAGCCTACGACTTCCCCATTGAACAGAACCATTTTGTATATCGTCAGATTGCCCTGTATCAAACGGTGTACAGGGAACAATTCCAAAAGGGGCTGGCGCGATCGGGCCGTTACATTCCGATGATGCAGCAGATGTTGATGGAGTTTAACCTTCCTGCGGATTTGGTCTACCTTCCACTGATTGAAAGCAATTTTAGCGTACAGGCGGTTTCCAGGGCCAAGGCAACCGGGCCATGGCAATTTATAAAAGGAACCGGCAGGCGATACGGTCTACGTATTGATCAATGGATTGATGAGCGGCGTGATCCCGTAAAATCAACCCGGGCGGCAGCGGCCTATCTTAAAGACTTATATGATACATTCGGTTCCTGGTTGCTCTCGCTGGCCTCTTACAATGCAGGGGAAGGACGAATTGGACGGGCCATAAAGAAGACGAACATAGCCGATTACTGGGCGTTAAAAGCCTCGGATAATATTCCGCTGGAAACGCGGAACTATGTCCCCAAATTTATGGCGGCCACCATTATTGCAAAAAGCCCGGAGCTCTACGGTTTCTCGGTCGAGTATGAAGCCCCACTGGTTTACGATGAGGTGAAAATTGAAAGACAGACCTCTCTGCATGCGATCGCGGATGCTATTGGTGTTTCGTACGAAGAAATTAAGTTCTATAATCCTGAGCTTCGGTTATGGACCACACCGCCTAACTATTCTGACTATCGCCTCAAGCTGCCCCAGGGGAAAAAACAGGTCTTTTTAGCCAATATCTCCAAAATAAAAGGACCTTTCAGCCACCGCATCAAGTGGGGCGAGACCCTTAGCTCTATCTCAAGAAAGTATAACGTTCCCGTGACACAACTTCGGGAGATCAATCGTCTCCGGAAGAATAGCGTCATTCGCGCCGGCCACTCCCTGCTTATCCCCTACGTTTAATTTTTTTCAGCTTGCCTACTCCTGCAGGTTGCCTTATCTACCCCGTTCTATTACACTACACGGCCATAGCGTAAAAAGCGCCCTTTAACCTCATTCCCTTTGGGTATTGGATAAACGGAAAGAAATGAGGGGTTGTATCGGGATTGATGAATACAGGCATTGGCCCGATCTGGAATATGCGGTCAATGACGCGAAAAGCATGGAGGCCAAACTGCGTGATTTGGGTTTTGATGAGGTAATTCCCATCGCTAATAAAGAGGCGATTCGGGATGAGATTTTGATGCTTCTCTCGCGTCATTGACATCCCGCCAATGAAGAAGATACCATCGTTAACATGATGGGTATAGATCATAAAAATAGATTCTTAAGGGGCAATCGCACGGAAGCATTGATTGTTTCGTTTGCCCTGTTTTTTGTGTTCCTGTCGTTTTCATCTGTGTATGCCGTAGAGATTGCCTCACCGCTCTCCGATCGAGAGATCGTGGAGCGGCTGACACGGCTGGAAGAAGGGCAAAGCGCCCTAAGGAATGAAATCAAACAGCTTCGGGACGATATGAATGCACGGTTTGCCAGTATCGATGCCCAATTTGATCGCCTGGTCAATATCATGATTGCCATTGTTGCGGCATTTACCGCGGTCGTCGCCAGCACAATCGGCTTTGCCGTCTGGGATCGTCGCACCATGATTCGTCCCTTCGAGACCAAGGTGAAGGTCATCGAAGAGGCCTTTTCTGAAAATCGTCAACAGGTTCATGCCCTGATTGAATCAATGAAAACACTCAGTCAACGGGATGCACAGGTGGCCGAGGTCTTGCGAAAATTTCACCTGCTCTAATCGCTTTATGTTATTTACCCAGGATATGGAGCAGGGCCTTTATTTGACTCTCTTCACTTGATTTACGCCACCGGTGGCGGTATGCTTCCCTCGCTTTTTAACGAGAGAGGCAGAGTCTCATCTTAACCATCGTCTAATCGTGAAACCTGTGAGCGGAAAGGTCTACTTAGTGGGGGCCGGCCCCGGTGATCCCAAATTAATCACACTCCGAGGCAAAGAGCTTCTGTCTTCTGCCGATACCATCATCTACGACTATTTGGCCAACCCAGCCCTGCTTACATTTGCCAAGGAGACCGCAGAGACCATCTACGTCGGCAAAAAGGGTGGGGCGCGAAGCGAACTGCATCAGGATCATATTAACCACCTCATGATTGAGGCTGCAAAAGCAGGTAAGCAGGTTGTGCGGCTCAAGGGGGGCGATCCCTTTATTTTTGGGCGGGGGGGAGAGGAAACAGAGGCCCTCGCCACGGCCAACATCCCCTTTGAAATTATTCCCGGTGTCAGTGCCGCAATAGGTGTTCCGGCCTACGCCGGTATCCCACTGACCCATCGGGATATGGCCTCGTCCCTTGCCATCATCACCGGCCATGAAGACCCCACTAAAAAAGAAAACCACATCCATTGGGATCACTTGGCAACGGGGTCTGATACATTGGTCTTCCTGATGGGGATGGGAAACCTTGTGGAGATCATGACCCAACTCATTGCACACGGAAGAAACCCGGAAACCCCGGTGGCCCTGATCCAATGGGGCACCTATCCCTATCAAAAAACAGTCATCGGAACCGTTGCAACCATTTTCGAAAAGGCCCAACAGGAAGGAATCCGCCCGCCGGTAACCATGGTCGTCGGAGAGGTCGTCACGCTGAGAAATGAGATGAACTGGTTTGAATCACGCCCTTTGTTTGGCCGACGAATTTTGGTGACACGTGCCCGGGACAAGGCCTTTGAATTTGCCGATCAACTGTCCCTGCATGGCGCGGAGGTGGTTCTTTTTCCAACGATTAAGATCATGCCCCCGCCGAATTACGCCGACCTTGATTCTGCCATCCGTCAGGTTGAGCAATATAACACCCTGCTCTTTACGTCGGTAAACGGCGTCGAATCGTTCTTTCGCCGCCTTACTTTTTTAGGGTATGACGTCCGCATTTTAAAAGGCATTTCGATTTGTGCCATCGGGCCAAGAACACGCGATGCTATTACCCATCTCGGACTTTTATGTGACTTTATCCCATCGGAATTCACCGCCGAAGGCGTTTTGGAAGCGTTAGATAAGCGAGGCATTGCAGGAAAGCGGTTCCTGCTCCCGCGTGCGATGCAGGCCCGCGAGGTCTTGCCGGAGACTATTCGTGAGAAGGGGGGCCAAATTGATGTAGTAACCGCATATCAGGCGATTTCCCCGGAAGAAAATGACATCAAAAAAACGTGGTGCAAAGGGCCGATTGATATGGTAACATTCGCTTCTGCCTCCACAGTGAGAAATTTTATGAAAAAAGTGAACCCGGAAATACAGGAAATATTAAATAAAAGTGCCGTGGCCTGCATTGGCCCCATTACGGCTAAAGCGGCCGTAGAATGTGGGCTTCGGGTGGACGTGGTTGCCCCAGAGTACACCTTTGCCGCCCTGACGGAGTCCATTGTTCAATATTACAGAGAAAAAAAGTAGCGTGTCGTTCCCCGTCCATCGCCCAAGAAGACTTCGCCAGAACCCGCAACTACGTTCCCTGATCCGCGAGACGCATCTTCTCACGGATCAATTGATACTTCCCCTCTTTGTCATGCATGGGAAGAGCGGAAAAACGGAGATTGCCACCATGCCAGGGCAATATCGCCACACCATTAAGGAGCTCTTAAAAGAAACACGAGAGGCCGTTCAATTGGGCATCCCCGCCGTCATCCTCTTTGGCATCCCCAAGACTAAGGACGAGACCGGTTCGGAGGCGTTTCACCCGCAGGGGATCGTTCAGACGGCCATTGCCGCCATTAAGGATCAGACCCCGGAGCTGCTGGTGATTACCGATGTTTGCATTGATGAATATACCTCGCACGGCCATTGCGGGGTGGTGAAAGATGGAAAGATTTTAAACGATGAGACCTTGGCCGTTTTGGAAAAAATGGCGCTCTCTCATGTTGCGGCGGGCGCGGACATGTTGGCCCCTTCCGATATGATGGATGGCCGGGTCGGCGCCATTCGAAAGGGGCTGGACGTCAATGGCTTCACAGATACCCCGATTCTTTCTTATGCCGTTAAATATGCCTCCTGTTTTTATGCGCCTTTTCGAGAGGCAGCCGACTCTCGCCCTCAATTTGGGGATCGAAAGAGTTATCAGATGGATCGGGCCAATCGCCGCGAGGCGATGCGTGAGGTCGCACTCGATATAGAAGAAGGGGCCGATATCGTGATGGTGAAACCGGCCCTGCCGTATTTGGATGTGATTGCCAAAATCAAACAGCGTTTTGATATCCCCATCGCGGCCTATCAAGTGAGTGGTGAATATGCCATGATCAAAGCGGCGGCAAAAATGGGATGGGTGGACGAGCAACAGGCGATGATGGAATCACTGATTGCCATACGGCGTGCCGGCGCGGATATGATTCTCACTTACTTTGCGAAGGAGGTTGCCAGACAACAGTCATGAAGACCATTATTGGAATAGAAGACATCGAGCCGATTAAACCCTACCCCGTCGTGGCTATTGGTAATTTTGACGGTCTGCACCTGGGGCATCAGGCCATCCTGAAACAAACCATTGAACGGGCCAAGGCGAACCACGGCACCTCCGTTGTTTTGACCTTCAAGCCGCACCCCTCTCACATTCTGTCCCCCGATCAGCCGACGTTGTTATTGACCCCGTTTGAAGAAAAGGTCAACCTGCTCAGATTATTTGGCATTGATGTGTTGATCTATGCCGAATTTAATAAGGAGTTTGCCCATCAAACGCCGTTCACATTTGCCCAGAACCTGCTCTTTGAAAAGATAGGGTGCAAGGAGGTGGTGGTTGGGGAGCGATTTGCATTTGGAAAAAACAGGGCTGGGAAGGTGGTCGATCTCACCGAGCTGGGCAAACAATTTGGCTTCCAGGTGACCGCCAAGGAGGACGTGTTGGTAAATGACGCAAGGGTGAGTTCTTCGCGCATTAGAACGTTACTTTCCGAGGGAAAGGTCAGCCTCGCCTCAAAGCTGTTATCACGCCCCTACTCTTTGAAGGGAACGGTTGTACATGGGGCAGGAACAGGGGGAAAGAACCTGGGCGTCCCCACCGCGAATATTCCATTTTCCAATGCGCTGATCCCAAAAGAAGGAATCTATGCCACACGGACTACACTGTGCGGTTATTCTTCGACCCCCTTCAATAGTATTGCCTACATTGGTTCAAAACCTACCTTCTCAAAAAAGGGAAACACTCAGATTGAAGTCCACCTCTTTGACTTCAACAAGGACCTGTACGGAAGTGAATTAGAGGTTGCCTTTCTGGAATGGATCCGGCCCGATGAAGAATTTCCAACCGATGTCGCCCTGATCAAACAAATGAAGCAGGACATGAAAAAGGCGCGACTCATTTTGTCCCGTGCGGCACAAAAATAAAAAAGGGAAGATGGGCCCCTCCCCGCCCCGCGAACCAACCGATCCTATTCTCACAACCTTCATGGCATCGTTGGCAGCCTTTCCGATTCAACCTGCGGATACGATTGTCGTCGCCGTTTCAGGGGGGCCGGATTCGGTTTGTTTGTTACATCTCTTACGGCAGACCGTATCTTCTTCACAACTTCATGTTGCACACCTTAATCACGGCTTTCGACCAGAGGCCGACGAAGAAGCCGTATTCGTATCCCATCTCTGTCAATCCTGGGGGATTCCCTGCACCGTTGCAAAACATCCCGTTGCAAAAATCTGTAAAGAAAACCGGCTTTCCAAACAGGAGGGGGCGCGCATCGTCCGGTACGCCTTTTTAAAAGAGGTGGCGGAATCACAAAAGGCCCCATGGATCGCATTGGGACACACGGCTGACGATCAGGTCGAGACCTTTCTGATGCGTCTTTTAAGGGGCGCGGGGGGAGACGGGCTTTCCGGTATCCCCAATCTACGGGAGGGAATCATCATCCGACCTATGCTATCCATTAGCCGTGAAGCGATCTTAACAGAGCTTCAGGAGAGGAACATTCCGTTTCGGGAGGATCGGTCGAATCAAGATCGTCGCTTTTTAAGAAGCCGTATCCGGCACGAGTTGATCCCGATGCTCGCCACCTATAATCCCAACATTAAAGAAACCGTCTTGCGAGAGGCCCTTCTGCTGAAAGAAGAAGGCCATTTTTTAGACCAGTATTTAATATCGCAGGTTCCACAATATACGTCCCGCCTGACAAACAACGAGGTCGCCTTTGTGCTCCCTTTATTTGGCTCTCTTCACAAGGCACTGCAACGGCGGCTGATCCGATGGGGCATCCGACACTTAAATGGCAACCTGAACGGTATCGGATTTGATCATATTGAGGCTGTTTTGACCAGGGTTGGGGAAGATCAGAATGTTCAATCGCTTTCTCTTCCACACGGGGTATTCGTTAAAAAAAGTAAGGCCGAACTTTTGTTGACAAAAGGGTTGCACATCAAGACAGACGCCCCACCTGCGTTTGAATTTCCAAGCAATGTATTGGAAAATTTATCTCCAAATGGCGCTACAATTGATATACCGCAGTGGAAGATTCGACTGTCCGTATCGTTGAATGATGCGCGGGAAGTGGCTCCCCTCCTCCGCAAGGAGGATTGCCCCGCCTTTTTTGACTTTGATACAATGACTTTACCGCTTACTGTAAGGGGATGGCGGGTTGGAGATCGGTTCATTCCATTGGGGATGCAGGGGCGGCACAAGAAGTTGCAGGATTTTTTTGTGGATCGAAAGGTACCCAAGGCCGAACGAGGTCAGATTCCTCTCTTGGTCTGTCCGCAGGGGATCATCTGGGTTATTGGGTATCAGGCAGATGAGCGGTTTAAGGTGACTGCAGCAACAAAACGGGTTTTATCACTACGGGTGGAAGGGATGGCGTAATTGTATGCAAGAAGGTCGCATCTTTGGAAAACCAATGTTCACACAGGAGGCGATCAAAAAGCGTGTTGCCGAACTGGGCGCCGCCATTTCGCAGGATTATCGTAATAAAGAACTTCTTATGATCGGCGTCTTAAAGGGGGCCTATCCCTTTTTTGCTGATCTCTCTCGCGCCATTTCACTTCCATTGTATATTGACTTCCTAGTGGTTTCCGAACATCGAATCGTCTCTGAACTGACACAGGACGTTGCCGGTCAGGATGTCCTCATTGTGGAGGACGTTGTTGATTCCGGGTTCACCGGGGCAGCCTTAAAGAAAGACCTCGAAACGCGCCATCCAAAATCATTGCGACTTTGTACCCTGCTTGATAAACCACATCGCCGCAAAGTGGATTTAAAAATTGACTACACCGGATTTGTGCTCCCCGATAAGTATGTGGTCGGGTACGGGCTTGACTACCGCAACAAATACAGAAATCTCCCCTATATCGCCGTTTTAGACCAAATCAGCGACGAGGAGACGGCGCTTTCCAAGGCCCAGTAGCGCTTCTTTTCCCTTACTGCCTGTTATTCGTTAATGTGTCAACCCCGACAAGCCTTGAAACAGCTTGCCCACCCTCCGTTTTCGATTTGACAAATAAAACGTGCACACATATACTGTGTTACCTATGAAAAATATTACCCTTTCAATAGATGAAGAAACACTGAAGGTAGGACGGGAATATGCGCACAGGCATCATATTTCATTTAATCTGCTTGTTCGACAATTGATTCAAAAAACCGTTCGGTCCGATTCCAATCAATGGCTTGAGGATACTTTTACATTGATGGACAAACTGAAGATTTCATCTAAAGGACGCCGATGGGTCCGGGAAGAGATTTACCGTGTCTAAGATTTTTATTGATACCAATATTCTCACCTATACAGTAGACAAGCAGGATCACACAAAACATAAAACAGCCAGAAAGACTCTAAAGTTCATTATTGATGAACACGCGCCCGTCATTTCGACACAGGTTATCAATGAGTTTTATGTGGTCGCGGTTACTAAAATGAAAGCCAATCCAACCATCGTCAAGAACATCGTTCATAATTTTAACAACATTGAGATTATCAACAACGACTTGGAATTGATTGAGCAGGCAATAGACATCAGTATTCTCACACAAATCTCCTATTGGGATGCGCTTATTATTGCCGCTGCGGAAAAGGCTAATTGCAAATATATTGTGTCGGAAGACTTCAATGGCGGCCAAAATTATCGCGGGGTCATCGCTTTAAATCCATTTAAATCCAGTCTGGATTTCTAGTCCTTTGACAATTAAGAGGTATGCAACAGTCTATAACATATTGAATAAAGGGGACAAAATGCAAATGAAATCTCCTTTTAGTTTGATGGTTTTGATGATGTTGTTTACGGCACCAGCCGAGGCCGATGCTCCACCGGCGGGAGGGGTGCTCGATTCCACTGAGGGTGTGCGTGTGGGAGTAGAAGCAGCGTCCTCGCCGCTTGTTCCAACGGCAGGAAGGGGGCCTAGTGTGGCCGAGAAAACGAAGATCGAGAAGGCGGTAAAGAGCCTATCCATCCCGTTTGTGGCCAACAACGGCCAGACCGATCCCACGGTCGCTTATTATGCGCAGACCTTTGCCGGTAGAAAGTGCCACTACGGATCATCGTTCTCACTTGGCGGGCCGGTCAACCGATTCCCCCGGTTGGGTTTTGACGGAAACATTCGTGGGTGGGCATCCAAAATTAAGCGCAAAGGCCCCTTCGCCGACTAACGTTAGTTATTTTCTGGGTACAGACAAAGCCCGTTGGACCAGCCGCACTTCGACCTATGACAGCGTACAGTTGAGGGAAGTTTGGCCTGGGGTTGAAGTGGGTCTTAAGGCCTACGGGCAAAATGTGGAGAAGCTTTTTGTTGTTCAGCCAGTGCAGTCTCCCAACGTAATTCGTCTGCGCATGGAGGGTGCAAAGGGCTTGCGCGTTAGTGATGAGGGTACGCTGGTGGTTACCACCGGTAATGGCGAAATTGTCTATACAAAACCGGTGGCGTGGCAGGAGAAGGGGAACGTGCGGTTACCCGTTGAAGTGGCCTATCGGCTCTATTCTGGATCGGAAGGGCAACCACAAGGGATTGCCTCTACATTATTGGAATCTCCATCTCAAGAGACAGAAATCAAGGCGCTGGATTCCCGCGTTCGCGGGAATGACGGCGGTGTTGTAGGGGCGTCCTTTGTGGGCGTCCTGAATCCAAACCCATCCCCACCTAGCCTCCCCTCGCAGGGGTCGCACCCCGCAAAGGGGATGGACAAAGGGGAATCGTCATTCCCGAATGCTCCTATCGGGAATCCAGAATCCCGCACTCCGTCATTCCGGCATGATTCTAGCCGGAATCCAGAATCCCTTACCTACGGCTTCGCATTGGGTACCTACGACCCCGCGCTCCCTGTTTTTATAGACCCGCTTCTTCAGGCCACCTACTTAGGCGGAAATGACTGCCTGGTTGGTGGGTCAGGAAGGGACACACTGTACGGCGACCTTGGTGATGATCTCCTGCTGGGCGAAATAGGCAATGATAGGCTCAATGGCGGACGAGGGAATGACACCCTGAGCGGTGGCGCTGGGAATGATCAGTTAATGGCGGTCTGGGGAATGACGCCTTAGACGGCGGGACAGATAGAGATCGCTGCTCCGGAGGGTCTGGCAACGACAGCGCGACCAACTGTGAAAGAATCACCAGCATTCCGTAGGCGCACGAAGGAAATAAAGATCATTTGGCTTTAAGCATTGCGTTGCTGCATGTAGAAAATTTACAATCGTCAGGGCGCCATGGCACAACAAGAACACGTCAGCAAGATCTTATCTTTAAAAATCCTTAATCCCCCTGGGAAAGGGGGCTCCGTTCGAAATCCCGAAAAAAAGTAGAGCAGCCATGTCGGCACAAACTCAGTCCCATCAAAAACCATCTTGTATTTTTATCATTGCCGGAGAGGCCTCCGGCGATCTGCATGGCGGCAACCTGGCCGCAGCCCTTTTTAAAAAGGACTCCTCACTACAAATTGTTGGAATCGGCGGGCCTGCCATGAAAAAGGCAGGGGTCGAGATGGTCTTTGACAGCGCCCATCTGGGCATCGTTGGATTGGCCGAGGTCTTTCCAAAAATATTATCCCTATGGAAGGGATATCGGATTGCAAAATCAATCCTCACCACAAAGGCTGATCTGCTTGTTATTATCGATTTTCCAGATTTTAATCTGAGTATGGCCAAAATCGCGAAAGGGCTCGGCCTTCCCGTGGTGTACTATATTGGCCCGCAATTGTGGGCCTGGCGAAAAGGAAGAATCAAAACCGTTGCCGAACGGGTTGATAAGATGCTGGTGATCTTCCCCTTCGAGGAAGAACTTTATCGAGAGGCCCATGTTCCTTGTGAATATGTAGGACATCCTTTGATAGACGAAGCGGTTCCTTTTCTGGAACAGCCATTTTCCAAATCCGACTATCTCAAGAGCAAGGGATGGGATGCCGCACCCACCACACTAGGGCTGCTCCCGGGAAGCCGGGAAAGCGAGATCAAACGACATCTTCCCGTGATGCTAAAAGGGATAGAGATGCTCTCCAGTAAAATGCCCGGCCTGCAAATCCTGATTCCCGTGGCTCCTACAATTTCTATTGACCTGATTCGCGATTTGACCCAATCTTCTTCCTTTCCCATCCATCTGGTGGAGGGGGAGATTTATTCGGTGTTACGTGCGTCC
>SBBA01000178.1 GCA_005239925.1 Candidatus Troglogloeales bacterium
GTGGCAATGGGATCAAGCGCCGAGCAAGGCTCATCTAACAATAACACCTCCGGTTCCACCGCCAGGGCGCGTGCGATGCAGAGTCGCTGCTGCTGGCCGCCGGAGAGCGCCAGGGCATTGTGATTGAGATTGTCCTTCACCTCGTCCCAAAGCGCCGCCTTCATCAGACTACTTTCGACGATCTCATCTAATTCGCTTCGTTGGCGAACGCCCAAAAGACGGGGGCCGTAGGTAATATTGTCATAAATCGATTTTGGAAACGGGTTCGGTTTTTGAAAGACCATGCCAATCCGCAGGCGGATTTCAATGGGGTCTATTTTCGCATCGTAGAGGTCTTGTTTTTCAAATAACACCTTTCCGGCATAACGAAACTGAGGGATAAAATCGTTCATCCGGTTGAGACACCGAATAAAGGTGCTCTTGCCGCATCCAGAGGGGCCGATCAATGCGGTGACCTTCTCCCGTTGTATTTGTATCGTGTTGTCCTTCAACACATGCTTTTCACCGTACCAGGCGTTGAGCTTCTCGATTGTAAAAATGATGGGGTCTTTATCCATTTTTCTTTCCTCTACTACAGGGCACATTTCAAGCCTTTTTAATCTATCTAAATTTGGAGCCACCCCAAAATCCCACCGCGACCAACGGGAGCGGGCCGTTCGCTGCCCCCGTGGGGCTTACCAGTTGCGCTTTTTCTGAAACTTATTCCGAAGCGATATTGCAACGGCATTCATACTAATGAGAATAACAAGGAGCACAATAATCCCCGCCGCCGCATTGACCGAAAAGGCCTGCTGCGGCCGGGAGACCCAGTTAAAAATCTGGATTGGCAGCACGGTAAAAGGGGCAAACAGGCTATCAGGAAGAAACGCGACGTAGGTGAGCGCGCCAATCATCATTAATGGCGCGGCCTCACCAATGGCGCGGGACAGTGCCAGGATCGTTCCAGTGAGAATGCCGGGCAGGGCCAGCGGGATCACCTGATGGTAGACCGTTTGCCAGCGCGATGCCCCCAGGGCATACGACCCTTCCCGAATGGAACGCGGAACGGCGCGCAGGGCCTCCCGTGACGCCATGATAATAATTGGCAGGATGAGCAGGGCCATCGTCATGGACCCGGCCAGAAGGCTCCGATCAAAATGCAATCGCCGCACAAACAGCTCCAGGCCCAACAACCCATAGACAATCGAGGGCACCCCGGCGAGATTGGCGATATTGATCTCTATGATTTTGCTAAACCGATTTTTTTTGGCAAATTCTTCCAGATGGATGGCGGCGCCGACCCCCAATGGGAATGCCAGTAACGCCGTCAGCGTAATCATGTAAAGGGTGCCGACCAGCGCGGACAATATCCCGGCCTGCTGCGGTTTTCGTGAGGGGTAATGGGTCAGAAAATCAAGGCTGAACCGAGGCAGGCCATCGATCAGGATGTCGGCTACCAGGATCACCAGTGTGGCCAGAGCGACAAACAGGGCGGTGCAGGCGCTGACGATAAAAAGCCGGTTGGCCCCTCTTTGCCAGAAGAATAATTGCTCCCGTTGTTGTGGCGTTAGACTTGCTGCGCGTGACATATTTGTTTCTCTTCTATTTTACTCCCCTCCTTGGTTAAGGAGGTCGGAACGCCGACTGCGAGGGCAGGGGTGGTTTGTTCTAATAAAACCTACCTTTTTCTTTTTAGACTTATCCTTGTTGATCTTTTAACCCTCTAAACCTTACCACCCCTACCCCTCCTAAAATAGGAGGGGAGTTACCTTCTTCCAGAGGCTACTCATAAACCTCTCTATATCGTTGGCGGAGCCAGTGGGAGGTCAGGTTGAGGATGAGCGTACCAATAAAAAGCATCATGCCCACCGCAAAAATCGTTTTATACTCGATCGTACCATGCGGGGTATCCCCCAGGCTCACCTGAACAATATAGGCCGTCATCGTTTCAATGGGGACAAACGGACTTAAGGTTAAACGGGGCTGCTGCCCTGCGGCAATAGCCACGACCATGGTCTCGCCAATGGCACGGGAAATTGCCAGAATACAGGCCGCGCTGATACCAGAGAAGGCCGCCGGAAAGACCACACGAAAGGCTACCTGCAATTGCGATGAGCCAAGCGCGTAGGCGCCGTCCCGAAGACTCTTCGGAACCGCATACATCGCGTCTTCGCTCAGGGAGGAAACCATCGGGATAATCATGATCCCCATCACGATGCCGGGGCTTAGGGCATTAAAACCGGAAAGCGAGGGGATGAGCCGTTGCAGCAGGGGCGTCACAAAGAGCAACGCAAAGTATCCGTAGACCACCGTGGGAATCCCCGCGAGGATTTCCAGAATTGGTTTGACCACCTTCCGCACCCCATCACCCGCATATTCAGAAAGATAGATCGCGCTTAGTAGGCCAATAGGCATAGCCACCAACATGGCAATCATTGAAACCACCGCCGTACCGACAAAGAGCGGCCATATCCCAAAATGCTTATTGGAAAAGAGCGGCGTCCACTCGGTATCCAGAAAGAAGGCGGCAAAAGAGACCTCTTGAAAGAAACTGATCGTCTCAAAGAGGAGCACCAGAACAATGCCAAGGGTTGTCGCAAGTGAAAGCGCACTACACAGAAACAGCACCAGCTGGATCGCCTTTTCCGTCCAGGCCGTTTGATGCTTTTGTTGGCTTTTATGATCTCGGATCGTCAATGATGATTCTCTCCCGTTGGCATCGGAGTGCTCGTTAGCACTCGGAGTGCCCGTTGGCACCCGGAGTGCCCGCTGGCACTCGGAGTGTCCGTTGGCACGGCTACTTCCCTGACTCCTGCAAAAGGGAGCCAAACGATTTACCCGCCGCGCCCTCCCCTTTATAGACCGATCCCGTCACACGTTTGTTAAACCGCTTGGATACAAGGCCTTGGATGCTTTTGGGAAGCGGGATATACCCCACCTCGCTTGCCAGGGCAGGCCCTTCGTTGAGATAGAACTGTACAAATCGTACGACTTCTGGTTTTTTAAGCGATTTCTGGCTCACATAGATAAAAATGGGGCGGGCCAGGTAGTAGGTTGCATCCTCTACCGTCTGAGAAGAAGGCATAATCGGCCCATTCCCGGCGTCTAATGCCACCAACTTGAGCCGATCCTTATTCTCCTCATAGTAAGCGAGTCCAAAATAGCCCAGGGCAAACGGATCGGTAATAATCCCCTGAACCAGGACATTATCGTCCTCGCTGGCCGTAAAATCGCCGCGGCTGGCCTGGGCCTTGCCCACAATTGCCTCGGTAAAGTAGTCAAACGTGCCCGAATCCACGCCGGGGCCAAAGAGATGAATCTCTTTGTTGGGCCATCCCTGCCGAATCTGATTCCAGCGCATGATCTTACCCTGGGCCGCCGGTTCCCATATTTTCTTAAGCTCCTCTACGGTAATTTTGGAGGCCCAGTTATTTTTTTGATTGACCATGATGGCCAGGCCGTCATAGGCGACGGCAATTTCAATAAACTCGATTCCGTTTTCAGAACAGAGTTTTATTTCCTCGGCCTTGATGGGCCGGGAGGCATTAGAAAGGTCTGTTTCACCGCGACAGAACTTCTTAAACCCCCCGCCGGTTCCTGAAATCCCGACTGTGACCTTGGTCTTGCGATCCTGCGCCTGAAATTCCTCGGAGACGGCCTCGGTAATCGGATAAACTGTGGAGGAGCCGTCGGTCTTAATGAGGTCGGCAGCGTAAGCGGCCTGTAAAAATGAGCCTATTAATAAAAGGACAGCTACAATGATTAGGTTGGTCTTACGGATTTTATTATTCATGGTTCCATTCTCCTCTTTTCTTGTTAAGTGGATGTGACGGCTATGTTACATCCGTGTTAAATCTTTCTCCTTTAAAATTTGTAGAATACCGTGAGGCGCGGGATAACATCGCTACCATAGCCGATGGCAGGCTTGTTGGCGTCATTGCCGTAAGAGACGACCTCGACATTGGGTAAGAAGCTGATGTTGTCCCTGACTTTATAGTCCAGGCCTACGATATAGACGGTTGTATCCTGAGCCGTCTTGACCATCGGAATATAGGAAATTTTATCGGCCTTTGGATTGGGGTCAGCAAGATGATCCACCCGTACATACACCGAAGAATCTTCCGCCAATTTTACGACCCCATAAAGAGAGGCGACATTGATTTCCTGATCGACTTTCCCAACGCCCTGCTGCTGGGTATTTCGGGTAAGCAGGAGACCTCCCTTTCCACCTGCAAATGCGCCGCCCACGAAGGCCTGGAGGGTGCGAGTCGACTTATTTGAGCTGCTTCTGTCCTCATAGTCCCCGTACAACTGGAAGATCAGCCCGGATACTTTTCCAGCGTGTATGGCCAGATAGAGCTTTTTCTGCTCATCCGTCTCACCCTTGGTGCCGGAACCGTTGCCCACCATAAAATGATAGCCCACCCTCTTTTCACTAAGGGTTCCCTTGATGGCGATGCTGGTGTCTCTGGAGCTTCCAATGCCGAAGAGGTCCAGAGGGGTTCTCTCGACCGAGCGATAGCCCCAATGCTCTTCGACCAGCGCAAAGGTGGGCGGTGAGGTCATTCCAAAAGAGGCCTCGTGCTGTCCCCCGATCTTCCATTTCAGGTAAGCATCTTTAACAAAAGGGGTGGCGGTGGTAGACGGTGCCGTAAAATCGTTCTGGTTCATCTCCAACCGAA
>SBBA01000072.1 GCA_005239925.1 Candidatus Troglogloeales bacterium
ACTACTCTAATGCCTTAAGGCGCTATGCGCACACCCTTGATAGCGCCACGAGCACTAACATTCAAATCCACAACGGTCAGAGGGTCGAGGTGTATGGCCTGGTGAGTGTGGATGGGAGAGGGCTTGATGCGCGTGTGATTATTATCCATCCGGAACATTTCAGGGGTTTTGTTGTAGAAAACTGTCTCAATAATCGTGTACGGGTCATCAGAAGATATATTACTGAGACGATTTTTGATGTGAGTACCAATAGCGTGGTAGACCCTCCCTGTACCTCCCTGAAAAAAGGGACCAGGGTAGAAGTGGTGGGTCAGATCGTACCGAGCACTGACCCCCTCAATGTGGTGAAGGTGGATGCCTTGATGATCAAGGTACTACCGGAAGAATATGTCGCTGGAACGGTAGCTCGCGTAATACTTGATATGAGTGGCAGTGTGAAGGGTTTTGTCCTTGATATCCCCGCTGGGAGTTATGGCATTGCAGTGCCGACAGACTGCAACACGCAAACCGTTACCAGCATGTCACTGGATCAGAACACACTGGTTTCGGAGGGTACGAGTCTGAGCTGTACCAGCTTTAAGCTTCCGGTCATGGTTTTATCAACGTTTTTAAACGACCCTGCTCATATTATTGCTACCGGTACCATCCAATCCTTTGTGGGCACGGGTACCATTGTTCGTGCGTCTGGGTTCTTCCACACCAGGATTTTTAAAACACTCACAGGGGAAGAACGTCGCGAGTTGATCTTTCTGGCTACCGGTGTGAGTGTGGAGAGGGCACCTATCACGACGGGGACATCTACGACCCCTTCTTTCTCTACGACGACTGCTATTGTATCGAGTGACACGGCAGGAACTTTATAGGTAAGTAGCTCCTATTTGGCCTACAGCGACCAACGGGAGCTGTCCGTTCGGAGTCGCCGTTGCGACCGCTTCCGCCCGTTGGCGGACTAGATTTTGCCGGTCATGCGGTAGATAAAGGTGAGCACCTCGGCGACGGCCCGATACAGCTTCGGGGGAATCTGTTCGTACAGATCAATGGTGGATAGAATTTCCACCATGTTGCGATCCTCATGAATGGGAATGCCGTTTTCGCGGGCGATGGCGATAATCCGATCTGCAATATGCCCCTGCCCTTTAGCAACCAGTTTAGGAACGGCGTCGGCGCCATGCTTATATTTAATCGCCGCTACTTTTCTGTTGATAATGTCGTCCATATCGCATCCCCCTCACCCGACCCTCTCCCCCAAGGGGCGAGGGGAAAAAACAAAGGAACCCCTAACCTACGCCTTAATATCCAGTTCCTTCTCCAATACCGTGGCCTCGATATCGATCTCTTTTTCCTTCTCGACTAAGAGGCTGTTACAAACAATCCCTAAATCGGCAAGAGAACTTAGCAATACCGGCTTGTTTGCTTCAATCAGGCGGGAAAAGCGATCATTGTCGGTGATAAATCGAAGATGCAACCGGTCTGCAAACAGACGAACGTGGGTGATCAGTTTGCCGGCCTTTTCCAGGTCAAGATGGATGACGCACGCATATTCGGCGCCCCCTTCCTGGGGGTGATACGACTCTTGAAAGAGCATTTTGCCGTCTTTTAACTCCTTCCAGACAAACGGCAGAAAGGTCTCCAGGACATTATTGAATTTCGATTCAAATTGCTGTCGCTCAATATGGGAAAGCAATTTATCCACGGCCTCTTCAACCTCATGTAGCCGAACGTGGTGCTCTCTCATCTCATGGATGATGTTCGTGTCCGAAAGGGCCTGTTTGAGTTTTAGCAGCGTCCCCTTGAGATCGTCTTTAACGATTTGGGCGACCTCATCTTGAGGGACGTTCTTCGTAGCGGCGCCTAATTGTTCCATCAGGTGTAATACCCATCCCCTTAGTTTGGCTTCGAAGAAGACGCCAGTTGCATCAATGGCCGATTTAAACGACCCGTTGGCAATTGTATCGATGCCTTTAAATAACCGTTCAAACGCCGTTCCTTCCAGCAATTGTTTTTGAATGGATTCCGGTAGCTGCTCGATGATCTTTCTGAACGCGTTGATTTGATCCTGTGTCAGATGCGCCCCTTCGGAACGATTTAAGCCTTCCAGAAGGGATCGTCCCACCGCCTCCGTTTCTTCGGTCAGGGCCTGTACTATTTTTAATTGCACCCCTTGTTCGGAAAGTGATTCGACGCGAAAGAGATAGGCCCCTCCCTTTTGAAGGGGGAGGTCGGTTTTGGCAAGCAGCACCTCCTTTTTGATCCGCATAGAAACGGCGTCGGGCAAAATATTGACCACCTCGCCGCGCACGACCTCCCCTATCGCAAGCGGAATGGTGACGGCCCCGGAAACGGGAACATTGACGGGCAACTGCCCTGGTGTGATACTCGGAATGCCCTGCATGGTTAAATGCCTCTTGTTTACGTTATTCCATTATAGCGCAGAGAGGAAAGAGGAAACCAGTGAAGAGGATCAAGGGGATTCGTAGGATACGCCCGGGTTTCCACATTAGATCAAAGATCGGTTGTTGCATTTGGCGCACAACGCTGAAAAAGAGGTCTAGCCGATCTTTTTTCGGACTGATTTGAGGAACACGATGTGAAGTGGAGATGTCGGAAAATCCCTCCCCACCTCCCTTTTCCAAAGGGAGGTGTTACCCCTCTTTATCAAAGAGGGGCATGGAGAGATTTGAAAATCGTGTCAATACAATTTTGAGACCGTTAATAAGTATCATCTTGAGGGCCATTTAGAATGAGGCCACTTGCCACGGTTTTTAGAGGCACCCTACATTCAATTGAATCTTGTATTCCAAACGTCTACAATCAGCCTATGTCCGCAGAAACACCGACCCTTCAGAAAATTCTGGTTGTGGATGATGAGCCTGATCTCACCCGTCTCCTGCAACATCATCTTAAACGAGACGGCTTTGCACCGATTGTGGCGTCTAACGGAACGGAGGCGTTGTCCAAAATCAAAGGGGTATCGCTGGTTGTCCTGGACTGGATGATGCCGGGATTAGATGGCCTCGCAGTGTTAAAACAGTTGCGCGTGAAGGAGGAGACGGCCGCGCTTCCGGTGATTCTGTTGACCGCCAGAGACGAAGAAAGCGACAAAATCATTGGCCTGGAGTTGGGCGCCGATGACTATGTCACCAAACCATTCTCCCCCAAGGAGTTGATCGCCCGGATTAAGGCCCTACTACGACGGGTTGAACATATCGAGAAGGAAACATCCTATTCGTACCGGAATCTTATTTTAAACCTCACCAGCCACGAGGTCACCCTTGCGGGGAAGAAAATTGTGCTAACGGCCAAGGAATTCTCTCTTTTAAAATCGTTTCTTCAAAACAAGGGCAAGGCGCTCACAAGGGATTACCTCCTCAATTCCGTTTGGGGATATGACTATTTTGGCACAACGAGAACCGTGGATGTCCATATCCGTAGACTGCGTGAGAAAATACCGCTTTTGTCGAAGGCCCTAGAAACAGTTCCATCGTTTGGTTATAAATTGATTGATCCGTCGGACACCCACTGATGGCCTCTCCAACAGGAAATCCTGCCACATCACTGGACCTCACACCCGAGTTTTGTCATGCCATGACCCTTCTGGAGACGGGGTCGGTCAACCTGTTTATCACGGGCCGTGCCGGCACCGGCAAGTCAACCCTGTTGCAACACTTTCGTGCAACCACCTCAAAAAACGTCGCTGTTCTGGCCCCCACAGGGGTCGCGGCCGTGAACGTCAACGGCCAGACGATTCATTCCTTTTTTGGATTTAAACCGAACATCACACCGGAAGGGATTAAAAAAAAACGGGGAGAGGAACGCAAGTTCTACAAGAAGGTCGAGACCATTATTATTGATGAAATATCTATGGTTCGGGCCGACCTGCTCGATGCCGTGGCTCGCTTTTTAGAGCTAAATGGTCGCAAGCCAGGCCAGCCGTTTGGCGGCGTACAGATGATCTTCTTTGGTGATCTGTATCAACTTCCGCCGGTGATTAGTCGCGGCGAGGAGGAGGCCTTTCGTCTCCATTATGCCTCCCCTTATTTTTTTAGCGCCCGGTCGTTTCCAACTTTGGCCCTCGTGTGGATTGAACTGACCCGTGTCTTTCGCCAGACGGATCAGGAGTTTCTTGATTTACTTAACCGGATTCGCAACCAAACCATCACCGATGTCGAGCTTGCCCGTATCAACCGACAGGTGAGGAATGTCCCGATCGAGAAAATGGCCAAAGAGAATACAATCTTTCTGACAACGACCAAGCGTCAGGCCGAGACAATTAACCTAACCCAATTGGACCACCTGCCGGGTAAGAAGCATCTTTTTACAGCAACGATTGAAGGGGATTTTGAGGCCAGCTCCTATCCTACTGAGGCTACGCTTACGCTCAAAGCAGGCGCGCAGATCATGCTGTTAAATAACGATAGCCTTGGTCGTTGGGTCAATGGAACCATTGGTCAAATCAAAAAAATAGATAACGAGGAGAACCAGCTTTGGGTGACACTTCCCGATGGGCGTGAGGAAGAGGTGACGCCTTATCAATGGGATATGTATCGTTTTGCAGTGGATTCCAAGTCCGAGCGGCTGACGCCGGTATCCATTGGGAAGTTCACACAGATACCGGTGCGACTGGCCTGGGCGATTACCATCCACAAAAGTCAGGGGCTAACCTTTGATAAGGCGGTGATTGACCTGACGCATAAAACCTTTGTCCACGGGCAGCTTTATGTAGCAATCAGTCGGTTAAGAACGCTGGAGGGGCTTGTTTTAACCCGTCCCGTTACAAAGGGCAATATTTTGTTGGATTACCGGATTCAGCAATTTATTACGTCGTACCAATATGAACAATCGGAGAAGCAGCTTTCCATGAAGGATAAGATTGCCCTCCTTGAGGCAGCCATTCCCAAGGGGGATGCCATTGAGATGGTTTATCTGAAAACCTCCGACGAGAAAACGACACGAACAGTTATACCGATTTCGGTGGGCGAAATGGTTTACTTGGGAAAATCGTTTCCGGGTCTGGTTGCCTTTTGTCAGGATCGCCAACAGCAGCGGACGTTTAATGTAACCCGCATCCTGGAGATGAGGCGGCTGCCGCGGGAGGGGGTCTACACCTGATATGATTTATTAATCAATTGAAAAATAAGGAGATATTGAGTCCATCTAGCACCTTTGCCTCTCTAGAGACAAAAACTCTGGAGAAGCAAAGGCATAAGGGCTAGCTAAAGCTCTGTTGACATTCCTAAAACATTACTGTTGTTGCCAGGCCAGCTTGTTAGATGGTACACACAGGAGCCTTGGATGCCTGATCCTGAGCATCCGATCCTCAAGTTGATTATGAAGCTGAACCCTTCGCTTCGGAGCAGGCCCAAGGATTCGGTAGCATGTCAGGTGTGCCTGTGGGTTCGTGATTGGGGTCACAGCACCTGCATGTTGTTTCTCGACAGGATTACAGAAGAACTCCGGGACTCCTACCATATGCTGTTGGGGTTGGGGAGAAAATTGATCCCTCAATCCGACCGGTATGTTCACTGGCTGAGCCGACCCAAGTCTTTGATAGCACTTGAAGTGGTCGAGTGGAAAAGCTGGAATTGGATCTGGAATTGGAACTGGCTCTGGATTTGGAACCAATTGTGCGTTGGCTGTGAAGAGAAGAGTAAAAGAGACGAGTGCTAGGGTCGTGACAAACACAAGTCCGACTTGCCTCTTTAATGAAAGAAGAAAATTCTTTAGATGCTTATTTGTTGTGATGTTCATGGCACCTTCCTTTCTGATTATGATTTTTAAAGAGGGCAGGTTTTTATGACGGCTTATGATGCAACCGCCACCTACATTGCATCATAGCCTTACACTGCAAAGAAACAGAAAATAATATCAGGGCATCTCTAAAAACCCCCTAAACCCCTTTATCAAGGGAGCTTTTATCACATTCCTCTCTGATAAGGAGGTCGGGGGGTGAATTTTTTGGTTTTTGGAGGTACCCATTGGTAGAAAACCTATCACCCTATGATAGGTCATCACACGAGGGGCATCTATAACATTAGCTTGTTGTTAATGTCAATATTTAAAACTTGTTTATTTAAAATAATGAATGAGCGCCGCTAAAAACCATAACAAGCGACTCAAATACAAAGACTGCTATGCACAAGAACCGCAATGGTCGCAGTGCGCATAAGGATTCCGAGCACCGCGCAAATGAGCATAAGGGTTGCGCAGTAGGTTTTTAGAGAGGCCCTTTAGCCTTTGCCGGAAATGTTCCACGTGGAACATTATAGACCCCTCATTGATGATATCTTTTTTGTGTGGGCAATTTTTAGCATAACGACATCAACAAGCTCACAGCGACCACAGGCAGCGCCCCACGGAAGCTGTTCTTTCGTTTCCACCCGTCGGACTAATAGAATTTTTCGAAGTGGATTGATTTTTTGGACATTCCTTTGGCAAGCAATAAGGTGCGTACCTCCCGTATCATCTCTCCATTTCCACAGAGATAGGCATCAAGATGATCGAGTTGTAGCGGGTGTCCTGGATGTGATTGCCCTTCCGGTCGCTCAAGAGCCTGTGAAAGAAGGGCTGTTACCCTGCCACAGGATCCTTTCCATTTTGGGGTAGGCTGAGAAAGCGTTGTGACAAACTGGAAGAAGGGATAGTGATTGGCCCAGGCGTGCAGCTCATCTTGGTAGTAGAGGTCTTCTTCCGTACGCAATCCCCAATAGAGTGTGATGGGGCGTTGGCTGCTCGTTTCAAGAAGATGGTGAATCATTGACTTGATGGGGGCAATGCCTGTTCCGGTGGCCACAAAGAGCAGTGATGTAGCGCCCTGGTTATTCACCGTAAAATAACCGATCGGAGAGAAGAATGTGAAGATATCGCCCTGTTTTAAGGCGTGTAGATAGCTGGATCCCGGCCCAGTAGCCCCCACCCGATTGGTGCAAAGCCGCATTACCCCCTTCTCGTTAGGTGAAGAGACAATCGAATAGGGCCGGTTATTTAATCGGGGGTGTCCGTCTTTCATTTCTGTCACCTCAATGGTAATATACTGGCCTGCTAAGAAGTGAAGTTCTGGGGGATCAATCAGTTTCAAATGAATTTCTTTGACATCATGTGTCAAGGCACAAATTTCAACAACCTGTGCAGTACATCTTTGAGGTATTTTGTCCATAGTCAAATGGCTTTAAGAAATTAACCTAGATTACGCAATAAACACTGCGAAATGTGACGAAAATATTTTAAACACCATTTTGGCCAGAAAAGTTCTTCTTCCCCGTTGGGTGCACACCCTTTTTATCCCGGGTTGTAAAATCGTTTACAATAGCTTAATCATCAGGATGACGATGTTTTTATTTCTAAATTAAATGTTATTTTTCAATTATTTATAAAAACTTCTTGCCAAGTCACGAATGTATAGCCTCCTTATCTCTTCTACAGAAAGGCGGCCTCTTATTAAGTGTTGTTGCCGGGTCGTTGCCAAAGGTAATAGGCGGGGACCAACGTCAGGGGGATATAACTGATCGCCATAACGATCCAGGCGGCCATTTGCCCAAAGGCAAACTGCGGGGCAACAAAACGGATTAGCCAAGGCGACGCCAATTCCAATAAGGTGCTCCCAAAGGCAAGACCCATCACACTTCGTTTAAATCCCGTAGAAAGCGGCACGGCAACAAATAAATGCGCTAATACCAGCAGCAAAATCCCCTCGATATAGGCGTGAAAATGGGTGACTTCGAGCAACTCGATCGGCTCCTTCGGAAAGGCCATGGTTTCTTCTCCCTGACCCTCATCACCTCTGTAATGATGCACAATCTGGTCATACCCGGCCCCAACACGATAGACGGACATTAAAACAAAGGTGATATGACCCACCAGGACAAAGACTAGGAACAGGATATAAATCCAGCGGATGTCGGGAGAGATTTGATCTATCCAGGTGCCTCTGCGAACAAAATTCTTCATGATCCGTAAATCACCGTAAAAAGGGCCAGCGCCTTTCTTGCGGCATAGGTGGCCGCGCGCGAAGAGAGCGTCGCCCCGGAAATGGGCTGAATATCATCCCCCAACTGCAACGGGTCCTCTTGGCCCTTGTTATGAAATTGTCGCATGAATCGCCCATAACGGATCGCAGAACCCTCCGATTCACGATAGATCAAAACCTCCATGCCGGCTATTTTACCGTTCGGGTGAATCCCAATCAAAAACGTAATCGGACGCTCCTTCCCGACAACGTCCAACATCAACGCGTATCCGACGATCTGCTCACCTGCGCGGCCAATATAAAACGGATAGTCCCTCTTTTTGAAATCTTCGCCCAATAACGTCTGCGCCTTCGTTAGTTGCTGGTCGTCTAATTTAATATCGTCGAGATCAAACCGGTCCGCTTCCGGTATTAGTGTACGCATCCCCTCCTCTTTGGTCAGATAGACGACGGAACCGGAGGCACGAAACGGCAGAAACAATCCTACCAGCAACATGGCCGCCGCAGCCAAAAATCGTCTCCTGTCGCAATGGCGACTCCGGGTGGACAGCTCCCGTTGGTCGCTGTAGGCATGCAATTGTCGTTTGGGTTTGCTCCACCCTGTCGTACATGCGATTGCCAGTGTCTCGTCATTCCTTTTGTAAAAAAGAACCCCCTCCACGTTCTCACGTGCCTCCAGCAGGGCAAT
>SBBA01000135.1 GCA_005239925.1 Candidatus Troglogloeales bacterium
CCATCCTCAATCGAACGGCTTCCCGATGAGGATGATGACAAGGATGAGGACGACACGGAAGACGACAACGACTAGAAGGCACCTCTAAAAACCTACTGCGCGCCTCTTATGCCCGCTTGCGCGGGCGTGACGACGCCTGTGGTGCTCGGAATCCTCATATATACTGCAACCATTGTGGTTCCTGTGTGTAGTCGCCCTTGCACTTGGGCCGCTCGCGACGGTTTTTAGAGGTGCACCAGGGCCTGTTTTTAAGTAAATCTGTGCTCATTTTAAAAAGAAGCGTCTTCTTTAGTTACATTAGACACAACCTACCGCATTTTCAACACATTTAGTAGACCTTAGAACTCATTTGTCGTTTGTCGCCACATGTCATCTTGCATGCCGATCTCTTTCCTTGTTACTCTAAAGAAATAGGGGCCGCATATGTTCCAGGAAATCAAAGTCGAAATCTCTCTTTCTGCCTTAAAAAATAATTTAAAACAGGTTGTTACCCGGATCGGACAAAAGAAGATCATCGCGGTGGTCAAAGCCGACGCCTATGGCCACGGCGCCGTTGCAGTCTCCAAGGCCCTGATTAAAGCCTCCCCACAGGTGACGATGTTGGGTGTTGCCTCATTGGACGAGGGGATTATCTTACGAGAGGCCGGAATACGAACCCCGATTCTTTTGATGACCGGCTGCCCTGTAGATAGTATTCCGGAACTGATGCAACATCGGCTGACCCCCGCGGTTTATAGTGCAGCCATGCTTCCTCGGTTAAACCGTTACGCCAAAAAGAAGGGGAGTAAAATTGCTATCCATCTGAAGGTGGATACCGGCATGGGCCGTCTGGGGATTCCCCCGGAAGAGGCAGTTGATTTTATACAAAAGAGCACTGACTTAGGTATTCCTGTCGAGGGCATTTTTTCCCACTTTGCCGATGCCGATCTGGCCAATCTTGCTGGCGCGCGTCAGCAATTAGCACGATTACAGGCGATTTATCTGGCCCTTAGAGAGCGTGGACAGGCTTTACCTTATTGCCATATAGCAAACAGTGCTGCTATCATCCAATTAGAGGAGGCGCATTTCGGTCATGTGCGGCCTGGGCTGATGCTGTACGGGTATTCCCCCTTACAGAAGGAGTGCCCCCTTCCACTTGATCCGGTGATGACCATCAAAAGCCGTGTGGTCTCCTTAAAGAAAGTGCCTGCGGGCACAGCCATTAGCTACGGACAAACCTTTATCACAAAACGGGAAACACTTGTGGCAGGTATTGCGATTGGGTATGCAGACGGTTATCCGCGATTGCTTTCCAATAATGGCTTTATGATTGCCAAGGGAAGCCGGGTTCCCATCATTGGCCGGGTCTGTATGGACATCACCCTTTTAGATGTGACGGCGGTTCCCTCCCTTTCCGTGGGGGATTGGGTCACGGTTATCGGTAAGGAAGGGAACGAGGCCATCTGGGCTAATGAGCTAGCGGATAAGACGAACACCATTGTTTATGAAATCCTGTGTGGCATCAATCCACGCATTTCCAAAATTTACCGCCAACGGGCGGAACGAACGAAGCCCTCCCGTTGGTCGGTCTAAAACTGCAGCGGTTATTATGTTGACGATGTGTATCGGTACACTAAATCAATTGCCTACGTAAAAAGGTTATGTCACCAATAAAAAGCTTGATTGATCGTCTGGGTCGTGGCGTCATTGATTTTCTTGCCGAAATGGGGGGAATGGGACTCCTCTTTTTCAAGGCCACTCTGTTCATCTTTCGCCCCCCCTATCGCTTTAGAAATCTTTTCAAACAAATGGAGTCGATTGGGGTGGGGTCTATCCCGGTTGTCTTGATTACCGCGGTTTTTACCGGCATGGTGTTGGCCCTCCAAAGCTATACCGGATTCAAACGATTTAATGCCGAGGGTCTGGTAGGCACCGTGGTGGCCCTATCCATGACGCGGGAGTTAGGCCCGGTGCTGACCGGCTTGATCGTCGCCGGACGCGCCGGTGCCGCAATTGCTGCGGAGCTGGGAACAATGAAGGTGACCGAGCAGGTAGATGCCCTGGCCACGCTTGCCGTTGATCCGGTTCAATACCTGGTGACACCCCGCTTTGTCGCCGGGATTGTCATGCTGCCCGTGCTAACGATTTTTTCAGACTTGATTGGCATTGTGGGCGGATATGCCGTTGCCGTGAAGGTGCTTGGGGCCAATGCCGGTGTTTATCTGCAACGGACAACGCAATATCTGGAGTTAGAGGATTTGTTGGGTGGACTGGTGAAGGCCGCCGTTTTTGGCGGTATTATTGCCGGGGTCAGTTGCTATAAGGGATTCCAGGCCGAAGGGGGCGCCGAAGGGGTAGGACGTGCTACGACCGGTGCCGTGGTGGTGTCCGAAATGTTGATCCTCATATCAAACTACTATGTCACCGCCTTTCTCCGGTAGCCCCTGCGAGGGGCAGCGAACCCCTACGAGGGACAGCGAACCCCTACGAGGGGCGGCAAACGGTCCCTCCCGCTGGTCGGGTAGAACCATGACAGATGGCATAAGGAGTGTTGTTACGCCGCATACGAATGGCATGATAGAACTAAGGAACGTTTATAAAAGTTTTGGTAATCATCATGTGTTGCGCGGGGTGAATCTCACTGTTGCGGCAGGGGAGGGGATGGTTGTCATTGGTGGCAGCGGTACCGGCAAATCGGTCATCCTCAAACATATCATTGGACTGATGCAGCCCGACGCGGGCGAGGTTATTATCGATGGACAGAACCTGGCTGATCTATCGGAACGGGACCTCTTTGAATTTCGAAAACGGTTTGGGATGTTATTTCAGGGTGCGGCCCTTTTTGATTCTCTCACGGTTTGGGAAAATGTCGCGTTTGGGCTGAAGGAACATCGGTTTCTTGCCAAAGATGAAATGATGGAGATTGCCCGGCAAAAGCTGACGAAGGTCGGTTTAAGCGGCATTGAGGAAAAGATGCCGGCCGATCTCTCCGGTGGCATGAAAAAACGGGTGGGCTTGGCGCGTGCCATTGCTATGAATCCGAAAATCATTCTGTACGATGAGCCGACCACGGGGTTGGACCCGATTATGTCCGACGTGATTAATCAACTGATTTCTGAAATGAATCGGGATTTAGCGGTAACGTCGGTGACCATTACCCATGATATGAAAAGCGCCTACAGCATTGCCAATAAGATTGCGATGCTTTACCATGGGGAGATTCTGGAGGTGGGAACGCCTGAGGAGATTCAGAACAGCGACAATCCGGTGATCCAGCAATTTATCCACGGCCGCTCGGAAGGGCCGATCCAGATTGATTAAAGAGAAGTGGCTTGGTCTGAGGCAGGTCGTTTCTCTCTCGAATAACTTCAGCGTCCATCATGTATAAAAAAGAAGCCCCCCGGCCCTATCCCTTTCGGGAACGCGACGACAAACTCCACAGTTCGGAGCGGAGGCAATGATGTGCAAACTATAGCGATTCACCAATCAGTTGTCAACGTAACTCAATTGGTCCAAAAAAGACACTCCAGGAGATTGGATGAGCGGCTTGAATAAGATAATGAGATGGTTATGACGAATCATTCCGATCTAACATTTATCACAAATGATCCAGGCGCAACCCTGCGTGACCGATTCGGTGTTCTGCTGGGTAACAATACGTGCGCTTTCGATTGCCTGGTCGGTTATTTCTTTATCAGCGGCTTTTACAAACTTTATCCAGCGCTCTCGAGCGTCGAGAAGATCCGAATCCTGGTTGGCCTCAAAACGGATCGGGCCGCATACGACCTCCTTCAACTCGCCAAGGAGAAGGCTGAGTTGGCCCTCATGTCCCACGCATCAGCAAAGGAGCAAGTCTCCAAGGATGTGCTTGACGAACTCGAAAAATCACCCGACAGTGCGGAGATAGAGACGGGTATTCAGAAATTTGTCGAATGGATTCGGTCAGGGAAACTCGAAATTAAAGTCCATCCTTCCGAGAACCTCCACGCGAAAGTCTACATTATGACCTTTACGGAAGGAGACAGGGACAAGGGGCGTGTCATTACCGGTTCCAGCAACCTGACCCAGTCCGGGCTTTGCGATAATCTCGAATTCAACGTTGAGCTAAAGAATCGCTCGGACTATGAGTTCGCCCTCGGCAAGTTCAACGCGCTTTGGGCTGATGCAGTGGACATTTCCAAGACATACGAGGACGTCATCACCAACCAATCGCCCTTTGCAGAATTTTCGCCTTATGAACTCTACCTCAAGTTTCTCTATGAATACTTCAGGAACGAACTCAACCTGCCGGACGAGCTTGATGATCTTTATCTACCGGCGGGCTTCAAAAAGTTGAAATACCAGGAAGAGGCTGTGCTCCACGCGCGAAAGGTTTTGGATGAATACGGTGGCGCGTTTCTGTCCGATGTGGTCGGCCTGGGCAAAACCTACATGTCCGCGCTGCTTGCCCGTCATCTCAACGAGCCTTGTCTTGTTATCGCGCCACCGCATCTGCTCGACGAACACAACCCCGGCGCGTGGCCAAACGTTTTTCGGGAGTTTGGCATTCGCGGCTATTTGGCCGAATCGATTGGAAAACTGGAATCGTTGCGTCAACGCGACCTCTCGAAATTCACCACCGTCTTTGTTGATGAGTCACACCGTTTCCGCACGGAGGACACGGAGAGCTATGAGATGCTGGCGCAAATTTGCCGCGGCAAGCGCGTGGTTCTTGTTTCTGCGACGCCACTTAACAACACGCCGCAGGACATCTTGAGCCAGATTAAGTTGTTCCAACCCGGCAAGAACAGCACTATCCCAAACGTTCGGAACCTCGAAGCGTTCTTCCGAAAAATGCAGCAAAAACTCAAAAGCCTGGATCGGCAGCGGGATCGCCAGGAATACTTCAAAACGGTACGTGAAAACGCACTGCGGACCCGTGAAAGGATTCTTAAGTTCCTGATGATCCGCCGCACGCGCGCCGAGATTGAGAAATACTACGGTGAGGATTTGAAACGGCAAGGTTTTAAGTTTCCAGAAGTCGCCAACCCCGAACCGCTCTTCTACAAGCTGAACAAAATCGAGAACGACGTCTTTAACGAGACGATCCGTTCGTTGACACACGACTTCAAGTATGCCCGCTACACACCTCTTGCCTATTATACGGGCAAGCGTGACGAACAGGAAATTCAGAGCCAGCGCAACCTCGCCAAGTTCATGAAAATCCTCACTGTAAAGCGGCTCGAAAGCAGTTTTACCGCATTTCTGTCCACGCTGGGACGATTCATTCATACCTACGAGCAAGTCATCGCCGAGTTTCACAAGGGCTTCGTCTTCATCAGCAAGAAGCACATTGGAAAGATTTTTGAGCTGCTCGAATCCGACGATCAGGAGGGTATCGAGCAGCTGCTGGAAGAAGACAAGGCCGAAAAACTTTCCGCGAAGGATTTTGGGCCTGAATACATCATTGACCTGGAAAACGATTTAAAAGCGCTGAAGGCCATCTGCAGTCACTGGAAAAAAGTCACACGCGACCCTAAGTGGGAATCCTTCCGGAGCATTCTGAAAAAAACGCCGCTGCTTACGGACGGTAAAATCATCATCTTTACCGAATCCAAGGAAACCGCCGAATATCTCTTCGGAAAAATCCGTGCGGAGGTCGAATCCAAGATCCTGCTCTTCACCGGAGAATCGCAGAAGAGCGTCCGCGAGGAAGTGACGGCCAATTTCGACGCCAAGGCGTATCAGACCAGGGACGAATACCGCATCCTGGTTGCCACCGAAGTCCTTGCCGAAGGGGTAAACCTCCACCGCTCCAACATCGTTATCAACTATGATATTCCATGGAATCCAACCCGAATGATTCAGCGCGTCGGCCGCGTCAATCGTGTGGACACGAAATTCGACACCATCCACACATACAACTTCTTTCCGACCGAGGAAGGGAACGACATTATTAAGCTTAAAGAGGCTGCCGAAGCCAAAATTGAGGCATTCATTGAGATGCTTGGCGCGGATGCCCGGCTGTTGACCGAGGGCGAAGAGATAAAATCCCACGATCTCTTCGCCAAATTGACATCAAAGAAGACGATCACCGGCGAGGATGATGAAGAGGAGAGCGAGCTTGCGTACCTGACAGAAATTCGTGAGGTTCGGGACAAGGACCCGGAGCTTTTTGCCCGAATTAAGCGTCTTCCAAAGAAGGCGCGATCAACCCGGTTACTGGCAAGATCCAGAGCAAGCGGCGAGGACGCCGCTTCTACAGTAACGCAGATGCCGGCTCTCCTGACGTATTTTCGTCAGGGGAGGCTCGACAAGTTCTTCCTCGCTCAACAAAGCGCGGGTGATCCTGTGGAACTGGATTTTATGACGACAGTCCATATGTTACAACCAACGGATAAGGGGGAAAAGCGCCAGACCATACCACACGATTTCTATGCCATGCTAGACCGGAACAAGGCGGCTTTTGCCAAAGTCACTAGCACAGAAAATGACGATGCCAATGTCCAACATAAAGGTAGCGCGAACGACGCGTATATTCTCAAGCGCCTTAAGACAAAGGAAATCCGGCACTATCACGGCTTCACGGAGGATGACGAGGCCTTCATCCAGCATGTGATTCAACTCCTGATTGATGGGGCACTTCCGAAGCCGACGACAAAGAAGGTGGCAGAGGCCTTAAAGAAAGAGATAGAACCCCTTAAGGTTCTGGGCATTCTGCGACGGGATATTCCAACGCAGTTTTTTCAACCGACGCGAGCGCATGGGAGTATCCACATTCTCAGTCCACGTGAAGTGATCCTGTCTTCTTGGCTTGTCCGGTTGGCCGGTCGGAAGGAATAATACATCATTTTTGATGTGTATTTTTTATGGAATTTACGGTAGAATTGTATGTAGGCGTTGGAGGCAGGTCTCCCGTTGAAGCGTTCCTCGACGAGCTTAAAGAAACCGATCCGGACGACTTTGCGGCGGTGCTTTCTGGATTGGCCAAACTCCGGAACCGGCAGTATCACCAGCCTCCTCTGTCCAAACCGATTGGGGATGGTCTGTTCGAGTTGCGTCATGTTGGCAAATTGAACACGCGGGTTCTATATTTCTTTATGCGCGGGCGAAGAGTCGTGGCCGTCCACGGGATCAGGAACAAGGCATGGAAGATTCCCGCTAAAGACAGGAGGGTTGCCATAGAGCGGATGGGTGATTGGTTAAAGAGGCATTAAAAGGATGAAAAAGACAAACTTCGATCTCTATCTTGATGAACAGCTTAAAGATGCGCGTTTTGCCGAGCAGTTTAAGAAGGCGGGCGCGGCATGGGATGTTGCCTTGCAAATTGCATCGCTCCGTCAGCGGGCGGGCCTCTCCCAAAAAGACCTTGCCCGCAAGGTTAAAACCTCTCAACAGCAGATCAGCCGTCTGGAATCGCCATCCTACGAGGGGCATTCCTTAAGCATATTGCGTCGGGTCGCCGAGGCTCTTGGGGCAATCATCAAGGTGTCTCTTGTTCCGGGTGGAGGATCCGATCACGGGATTGTGGCGGAGCGCAGGGCGCGCTATAGTGCCGGCAAGCGATAATGAACGTCGATCTGGC
>SBBA01000086.1 GCA_005239925.1 Candidatus Troglogloeales bacterium
ATAAAAACATTCGGGAATGACACCGAGAGCGTTTTTACTTGAATACATAACTCAATCAAAATGCTCTAATATGAATGGTTGCATTGATCTAAATATGTTGGCGGCGTAGCTCAGGGGCAGAGCAGGTGAATCATAATCACTCGGCCGGGGGTTCGAATCCCTCCGCCGCTACAACAAGGGGGCATCAAAAGATCCGTGACCGGTGTCTTTCCTCGTATTCCGCGATCTTCTTTTCCTGCTTTAACGTCTGACCAATATCATCCAGTCCATTCAACAAACAATCGCGGCGATGGGCCTCCACATTAAAAGAAAAACAGAGGCCGTCATTGGATTTTACCTGTTGGGCCTCAAGATCGATGGTCAGCTGAAACCCTGGCGTCTTGCGGGTTTTTACAAAAAGGGTTTCAACGGCTTCTGCAGATAGGACCACCGGCAGCATCCCGTTTTTAAAGCAGTTATTATAAAAAATGTCGGCATAGGAGGGCGCAATGATCGCCCGTATACCATAATCGCACAGTGCCCACGGGGCATGTTCGCGGGAGGAGCCGCAGCCGAAATTGGCACGGGTCAGTAAAATAGTGGCCCCCCGAAAACGTTCGGCATTCATCTCAAAATTGGGGTTGGGACGGCCCCCTACAAATCGCCAGTCGTAGAAAAGGAATTCGCCAAATCCGGTGCGTTCAATCCGTTTTAAAAACTGCTTTGGAATAATCTGGTCGGTATCAACATTCGGCAAATCCAAAAGAGTAACGATGCCTTCTAATACTTTAAATGGTTCCATAATATTATACTCTTTACTGATGCAATATACGCCTTTGCGTAGGTCATTTACTAAGTGTAACGATATTCATAAGCCTACTGCGACCAACGGGAGCGGTCCGTTCGCTACCTGCCCGTCGGCAGGTGCCTAACATCCACAAAATGCCCTTCAATGGCGGCTGCGGCGGCCATGATCGGGCTGACCAAATGCGTCCGTCCCCCCTTTCCCTGCCGACCCTCAAAATTACGGTTGGACGTCGAGGCGCATCGTTCGCCCGGGGTCAGAATATCCGGGTTCATCCCCAAACACATGGAACAACCCGATTCCCTCCAGTCAAACCCCGCCTCTTTTAAGATACGATCCAGCCCTTCGGCCTCGGCTTGTTTTTTAACCTGCTGTGAGCCGGGAACCACCATTGCCGAGACACTCGACTTCACCCTTCGACCCTTAACAAACAGGGCCACTCGTCGGAGGTCTTCGATTCGGGAATTGGTGCAGGAGCCAATAAAAACACGTTCCACCGGAATATCCTGTATCGGCGTACCGGGTCGTAGGGCCATATATTCCAACGCCCGTTCCGCGGACTTTCTTTCATCGGCGTCTTCAAAATCCTGTGGCGAAGGAACTTTGGCATCTACCGAAACAACCTGTCCAGGATTCGTCCCCCATGTAACCTGGGGGGCAAGCAGGGTGGCATCCAGCGAAACGGTTTTATCAAAAATAGCCCCCGCATCGGACACCAATCCCTTCCAGCGGTTCACAGCCTCGTCAAAATGAGCCGGGGCATAACGACGCCCCTTCAGGTAGTTAAAGGTGGTTTGATCGGGCGCGATCAAACCCGCGCGCGCGCCGGCCTCGATGGACATGTTGCAGACGGTCATTCGCTCTTCCATTGAAAGGGCCGAAACCGTGTTGCCCGCATATTCAATCACATGTCCGATGGCGCCGCTGGTGCCAATCTTTCCGATAATAGAAAGAATCATATCCTTGGCCTCCACCCCAAAGGGGCGCGGGCCGTTGACACAAATCAAAAACGTTTTGGGTTTGTCTTGAATTAGACATTGCGTGGCCAGAACATGTTCCACCTCGGAGGTGCCGATGCCAAGGGCGTATGCCCCGAAGGCGCCGTGGGTGGAGGTATGGCTATCGCCGCACACAATCGTCATGCCCGGCTGAGTCAGCCCCAGTTCCGGGCCGATCACATGCACAATCCCCTGATCGGGGCTCTTCAGATCAAACAGGGTGACATTAAACTCCTTGCAGTTTTGGATCAAGGTATCAATTTGTTGTTTCGAAAGTGGATCGGCAATTGGCAAAAGGCGGTCGGTGGTTGGGACGTTATGATCCATTGTAGCAAAGGTCTTCTCCGGTCGGCGGACCCGGCGACCGGCCAATCGCAGACCTTCAAACGCCTGTGGGGAGGTCACCTCATGAATCAGATGGGTATCAATATAAATCAAGGCAGGCGCCCCCGGCTCTTGTGTAACGACATGGTCGTCCCATATTTTTTCAAAAAGGGTCTTAGGTTGTGATGGTAGTGAATTCATCATAGGAGCCTATTCTAACTTGTCATACGTCGGGGACGCAAATTAGCTTTCACCTGCATTAAGAATCTACATGAAGCAATTTCTTATTTTTAGACATTCTGCGTTGCCATCCCCTGTTTTTGGGTATCCCTTAAACTTTACAGAACCCGGAATGGGTGTTAGCATTGAGTATAGATAAAACAAATAGGCCATTACAATGAATGCTTCCTTATCCGTCCGCTGCATTACCTCAGAAGAAGATTTTGCCACACTCACATCGGTTTGGAATGACCTGCTGGCGCGGTCGGAAGTCCATACCCTTTTCCTATCTTGGGATTGGCTTTCTACCTGGTGGAAGGTCTTTGGCCCTGGATTGGGACAACTCTCTATCATTATTGTCGAGGCCGATGGAGCGGTCGTCGGGATTGCCCCCTGTTATATCAAAAAAGAACGGGATGCCTCGTGGATTCCCTCGCGAACATTGATGTTTCTGGGAACGGGAGAGAAGGAAGAAGAGGAAATTGACTCGGACTATCTCAGTATTATTACTCAATTGGGGGAAGAAGAGGCCATTGTAACCTGTATCCTGGACTATATTGTGTCTCAAAATATTTGTGACGCCATCCGTTTTTCCAAGATGATTTTAGACACCACCATCGCTGAGAGAATCAATCGGTATTTTTTGGAAAAGAAGGTTGCGCATCAGGTAGAACAAACCACATCGGCCTTTTATATCCCCTTACCCGAAACGTGGGACGGGTATTTGATGGGACTCAGCAGTCGGATGCGCAATGAAATTCGCAGCGACCGGAGAAAATTGGCAAAATCGGGTGAGGTCCAATTTAGAACGACGCAGTCCCCCGAAGACCTGAATACCGATTTTTCAGAGCTTTCCCGGCTTCACCGACTGCACTGGGCATCAAAAGGACAGCCCGGTGTATTTGAAAACAATCGGTTTGCCCTGTTTCATCGCACCATGATGCCGCTTCTGCTTAAGAACGGTTTCTTAAGTCTTTGCTTCCTCTCTGTTAATTCTAAAAATATCGGGGTCTGTTATCATTTTCGATTCAATAATAAACTGATGTTTTACCAGACGGGGTTTGATCCCGATAGCGTGCCGCACGTCTCCGTGGGGTTGGTTACGCTGAGCTTCTGTGTGGAACAGGCCATTTTGTGGCAATGTTCCGAATATGATTTTCTTGGGGGGATTCGATCCTACAAAAAGCGGCTGGCCCATTTGTCTCGTCCGCTTGGCGAGATTTATATCCCGCTTCGGTCCATTACACGGTATGGCTGGCAGGCGCGCCAGGCGGCTCGATATATCAAGCAAAATGGGGCGCGTCTTTTAAGGATCGGCCAGGCTGTAGAGAAAGAAGGTCAACCCTCAGGATGATGATCTCTCGGAAACTGATTGCCGAAATCGAGTCGCACTTTGTTCGTCGGTTCAACCGGCCGGCCTGTTATCTCCCCTCCGGTCGTCTGGGTATTTATGCCGCCTGTTGTGTCCTCTTCCCCCCCGGAGCCCGCGTGGTGTTGTCACCGGTAACGGATGACATTGTCCTCTTCTGTCTTCTGGCCGCCGGCATAAAACCGATCTTTATTGATATTGATCCTAAAAATGGCGGACTTTTGGCCGATCGGATTCCCGAGGCCATTGCGATGGGCGCCACCGGGGTCATTACGTCCAACCTCTATGGTATACCGGATGACGCGAAGACGATTCGTAAGATTTGTAATCAGTCGGGGACGCTGCTGATTGAGGATTGCGCCCATGCCATGGTTAGTACGGTGGATGGGGAACCCGTCGGTGCCTTTGGTGATATCGCCATTTTCAGCATGAATAAACATGTCGGTTTCAGAGGCGGGGTATTAACAGGCAGAAGCAAGGCCCAAGTGGACGCGATCCGTCAATACGCCGAGTCTTATGTACAAAGGCCATCTTTTTTAACCTCGCTGCTTTATTCGAGTTGGATTGCCCTATCCCAATCCTTGGATCAAATGCCGGGCCTGAAGCAGCTTGTCAAAACTATTTTGCGACCGCTGCGCTCAATTGTCCCCAATGAAGATGAGGAGGAGCGACATCTTCCACCGCGAGAGGGGCATCGGGTTCCCGTGGGCGCGCATGACTTTGATCATTTTGAAGAAAGAAGGCCGTTAGACGCATTTGACCGTTTTATCAAGGTGGATAATCCCAGCTATCAGGTCATTCCCTGCTGGATCAACCTGCTGTATACGTTACAGTCGCTTCGAGAGATGGAAGCAAGGGCCGATGTTTACCGAAGGGCTGCGGATCGAATAGATCACCGATTAAAATCAAAGGTGGAACGGGCAGAACCGCTTCCTGGCACGGAGGCCGGATATTTTAAGATTCCTTTTTTTGCGGATGCCGATCTGGGACACGATAAAAATCTATTGGCCTTAGGGATTCATTTGAGCCATATTTACAGCCCCGCATTTCCGCATTATCTGCCCCCTCAACTTTATATTAACCTTGTCAGGGATGAGGCCACAATCCAAAAATGGAGTCGGAACATCTTACCGATTCCGATTAACGACCTGAAAAAGGTAGCTGCGTATTTCCTGCAGGAGCGGGAGAAAAGTAGGGGCTCAAAAAGGCCAAAAGTTTAGGCTATCTCTTTTAAGCTGACGGAAACCAGGCGGGAGATACCGGCGGATTCCGCCGTAACACCATAGAGCACGCTGGCCTTCTCCATGGTTCGTTTATTGTGCGTCACAACAATAAACTGAGAGAAATCGGATAATCGTTCAATCGCCGCAGCAAAGCGACGCGAATTTTCCTCATCAAGCGCAGCATCTACCTCGTCCAAAATGCAAAAGGGAATGGATTTATTTTCGCCGCCATTGCCAATTAGAAAGGTTGAAAATAAGAGCGAAAGCCCGGTCAACGCCTTTTCTCCACCGGATAAGAGATTGAGCGTTCTTGGTTTTTTCCCCGGCGGCGCCGCAACAATTTCAACACCCGACTCCATCGGGTTTGATGCGTCCGACAAAACCAACTCTCCCTTTCCACCGCCAAAAAAGGAGGCAAACATCTCGCCAAATTTTGCATTGAGCAAATGAAAGGTATCCACAAACAACCCTTTGGTCGTTTGGTTAATCTTCACAATGGCCGCCTTCAAATCATCTGTACTGGTAATCAGGTCTTTTTCCTGCTCCTTTAGAAATTCGTACCGCTGTGTTAGCTCTTGATATTCCTCAATGGCCCCCAGATGGACCGGCCCAATCCCTTGTAACGATACCCTCAATTGATCACGTTTTTCCTTAAGCGCCGGCCCCGACGGGGGCAGCGAATGGACCGCTTCTGTAGGCGTTGTCCTCTCGGCCACAACCGATTCCTTCCCTAACCCTGGAGGAGAGGTATCTGGGGGCGCGTCTATATTGATTTGATATTGTGTAAAGATCGTTTCCTGAATTTTGCCCTTGGCCATCTGGGCCTCGAGTCGCCGAACTGATTTTTCATTACGGTCTGAAACAATCCGATCCCGATCCGCGCGCGCCTCCTGCTCCTGAGACTGAAGCGATGTAAACGTGGCAAGCAGATCGGCATGGGCCTCTGTCTTGTTTCGTATCGTTTCCCGAATTGCTTCAGAGGAAGCGGAAAGGGTCTGAATCTCCAAAACAGCCTCCCCTTCTTCTTTCTCCGCCGCCGTCCACTTTTCCTGCAGCGAGGCCAACAGGGTGTTTTTTTCTGCCCGGCTTGTTTTTAACGAAAACGAAGAACGATCGATTTGATCTCTTTTTTCCTCCAGGTGTTGCTGTTTTCCTTTTAATGAGGTTGCAGTCAGTTGCAGGCCAACCTGTTTTTCTTTTAATTCCTGATGATCGACTTGTAAGGCATCCCGATCCTTGAGCAATTGCGCAAATTCCTCGCCCTTTTGACGCTTAAGCTGTTCAAGGTTCACAATCTCAGCCTCTTCTGCTTCCCGTCTTTGGGTTAGTTCGGCCAATTCCCGATCCTCCTCATCCTGTTCGGCCAGAAAAGTTTCATAGGTTAATTCCATCTTTTCATTAAGAAGTGCGAGGGTATTGATCTCTTTTTGCAGGGCCTGTCGTCGCACCTCTATTTTTGCAACCGTTGCACGGATCTGCTCAACCGTCCATTGCGTCGCCTGTTGTTCTTTTCGGATAGAATCAATACCCTCTGCCGCCTGTTCGATTTCAATCTGCAATCGGCCGATTTCTTCGGTAAGCGTGGCGATTTCCCTTTTTTGCTCAAATAAATGAACCTCGCCGCTGGCCTCTCCCGCAGAAACCACTCCATTCGACCAAAACAGCTCTCCATCCAGTGTGACAAAAAGCACCCCTTTCGGAAAGGTCCCGTTGTCCCAGAGCCGATAAAGCAAATCAATATCGCGAACGATAAAAACCTGATCCAAAAGCCGGTAAACAACCTCTTCATACCCTTCTTTACAGGAGACAAAAGAGGCTGCGGGGCCAATTACCCCATCGGAAGAAAAACCTGAAAAGCCTGGAACCGCTTTTTCTCTTAATTCATCATTCGTTATTCTTGATTCTGCATTTCGAAGAATCAGCGTGCCACGACCTTTTTTTAACGATTTTAGGTGCTCGATCCCTTTTTTGAGACCATGTAGGTCGTCAATAACAATGCCGCGAAGTTGTTCACCCAACACCGCTTCAATTGCCTTTTCATATGTGCTGGGAACGTCCATCAGATCGGTTACAAACACGGACGCCCCTTCCACGGGGGCCGATTTGTCCAGAACGGGGCTCAAGAGGCCAAGATAAAAACCTTCTTTGGATGCCAGTGTGGCCTGAAGGCGCGCCAATTTTTCTTTTATTTTGTAAAATACCTCTTCTTTTTCTTTGAGGATGGCACTTGTGGTTCCAGCATGGCTTACGGCGCCATTAAGCGCCTCCTGTTCTCTCGTCCACTGATTTGTGATATCTGCCCACTCCCCCTGGAGCTTCGTTAATTCCATACCGATGGTATCTTTTTTTTGTTCAATTTCATTTTTTCTAACGGCGTCGGACTCCCTTTTCCCCAGGAGAAGGGTCTTCCTGGCTTCAAAATGGGTCACGTTATTGCGCGCTTCCGTTAAACAGGATTGGCAATCAAATACCGCGGTGCGTTCCTTCTCCACGGCTTGGTTTTTTTGTGTTAGGTCCAACGCCATCTGACGGGAGGTTTCTTGAAGCTGGTGTAAGCGTCCTTCGATCTCCTTAAGGTCGTGGCTCACCTCACGATGCTCCGCCTCAACGGCATTTCGTTCCTCGGCCAAGGTGGACTCCGTCCGGATCATTTCCACTAACTCCACCTCGGTTCTTCCCCTGGTTTCATCCCATTCCTTCTTCTGGGCATGGATTCTTTCGACCTTTCCCTCGGCCCTTCCCATCTTGCCGGTGATCTCGGCCATCTGATCCTTATCGGCTCCGATAGCCTGTTCGGCCTCGGCGAGAGAAAGTCGAAGGGTTGATATTTTAAGACCATAGGAGGCGGTCTCGGCCTCTTTTTGGGCCAACTGCTCCTGCAATAATTGGTTTTCACGGGAGAGGGTTGCTTCAATGGTTGTCCACTCCTGCCATTCGACCTCGGCAATATAGAGCTCAAGTGATTTAAGTTCTTCGTAGAGGGCCTGATATTTCTTGGCCTGTTTTGCCTGACGATCCAACGCGTTGATCTGTCGTTTGACCTCGGACAGGACATCCTGAATACGCACCAGATTTTGCTGTGTGGCCGCAAGCTTGCGTTCCGCTTCCTCTTTTCGAAGCCGGAATTTGGCCACCCCAGCCACCTCTTCCACCAGTTCACGGCGTTGCAAGGGGGACGCCATCAGCAGGTCCTCAATGCGGCCTTGCTCAATGATCGTGTGGGCGCGATATCCGGCCTTGAGGTCAATTAAAAGCTCACGTATATCCTTCAGACGGCAAGGAGTTTGATTGATAAAATATTCCGACTCCCCCGATCGGTACAGGCGGCGCATAAAGGTAATCTCGGAATAGGGAGAATAGGGGGAAGGAAGCGGGTCTCGAATATCATCCACGGTAATGGAGACCTCGGCCAGCCCCAAGGGCTTCCGATGTTCGGTGCCATTAAAGATGACATCCTCCATTTTTTCCCCGCGAAGATTTTTGGGGCGCTGCTCTCCAAAGGCCCATAAAACGGCGTCGGTCAGGTTACTCTTGCCGCAACCATTGGGGCCGACAATAGCGGTGATCCCCGGCTTAAAATTGACGTTGGTCTTATCCAGGAATGATTTGAAGCCGAATAGCTCTAACCGTTTTAAACGCATTCAGTCTTTATTTTATAGGAAAGGATAAGATGCGGGTTGATACCCTGTGCAAGGATAACCCGTGCATTATGACACAACTGGTCTAAAGAAGCCGCTAATGGAGTAGGTTGTCGGTTCATTACGCTTGTTATACAGGAAAAAAGGACGGGAGGCAACCCCTACTATTAACTTTGATACTGAATTCTGGCTAAAAGAGCTAGAGTAACGGTAGATTGCTAAAAGAAAACATTGAGGAAGAGGCCTATTATTTCGGTATTATCTTTCTCAGCCTGCGTACCAACTGCACTTTGCTGGGCATAGGCGCTGACCGATTCATTTACTTTGAATGGCCGAGCAATCGAACCCGCGGGACGCAAAGAAGCGGTCTCGCCGGGTCCCGCAGAGGCAGTGGATCGAGGTGTTGGCTCGCCCGCCTCAACCGACTGTGGTATGCTAACCCCACTTCTCGCTGTTGGAAGGGGCGTTACACCTGGGTCCCGAATAGGGGTCTCAGCTACGCCCGGCCTGGCCGTTTGGAAGGGGGCGCCCCCGACATTGCCGCCATTAGGTGGGGCTACACTGGCTCCGCTAAGTTGCAATGGGGCATTGCCTGGTCCCCTCGTTTGGAAAGGTACGCCACCCGGGGCACCTGCCTGAAAGGGAATTCCGCTGGGTCCACCCGGTGGAAACGATTCGGGGCCTGATCTCCCGGTTTGAAAAGAAACGACATAAGGTCTGGTCGTTGGAAACGGGGCCGTACCCGGGGCCTCGGTAAGAACGGCAACACCCGTTGATCTGCCAACTGTAGACGGAGCAGGGGTATCACCTGTTCCTCCCGCTATGGACGCAGGAGCCTTGCTAAGTTTTTCTGATGTTCCAACAACCTGCTGAGGGAGAACCAATCCGCCTCCCACACCCGACACTGTCATAAAATCAGCTCCTCATAAAAACGGGCACGACCTCCAAGAAGGTCACCCCCATGGCCCCCCTTAAACAACGAAGAAAGTAAAAAAAGAAAACGATTCCAATAGACTTATGCTTTAGGGGCTAAGAGGCAGAAAAGAGAACGAGGCAACCCGTTGCGCCTTCATCCGCTTTTTATGGGCCTCTTTCTGTTTGCGTTTCTTTTTCACGGAAGGTTTCTCATAAAAAGAACGCCTTTTTATTTCCTTCAACAGGCCTTCCTTGGCCATCTGCCGCTTAAAAGCCCTTAATGCCTTCTCAAGTTGATTTTCATAAACACGAATCAACGCTTCACCCCCTCAGAACTTTCTTACCAATCATTACATTATAACACAAAAACGACGACCTGCAACCTTCTTGTGGCCCCAAACATCCGCAAAGTCAGACATCCCCCTACACTCTAGCTCACCTGTAGGTAATTATTAGCTACCTCAGATAAAACAATTTACAAGAAATACAAGACAAACAGCCTAATATTACGGTTTATATCTTGTTTATGTCAATGCGATATCCAAAAAAGCAGCAATTGAAAACCGAGAATGCAGAAAAACCATTACAGTGTCGTGGTTTGCAAAAAACACCCCACATCCAACGAATGTAAGAATATTCCCTGCTAAAGAAGCACTCCAAAAGGAGCCTCGTTACATTCGCAACTTCAATTACTATTCTTGGGAGACATCCAATAAAGGGCTAGAAAAACAACTAAAAAACCAACCCTGTGTTTAGCTAACGCAACAAACCTCCTTTACTAATAAGTGGAGGGGCTTACCGCGCTATCTGTTTTAAACAATTACCCCAACTTTCGTGGCTGACTTTAACTATTTATAATGTTAGAAGCGACCGTTACTGCGTCCGGCGCTGCTGCCCCGACTGGGTCGTCCACCCTCTCGGCTGAATCCACCGCTACGCCCACCACCGCCTGGGCCACCACGGCCTCCACCAAATCCACCATTACTACGTGGGGCATCCGTGCGAGGACGCGCTTCATTCACGTTCAATGGTCGCCCTTTCAGTTCCTTGCCGTTGAGGTCTTCAATAGCGGCCTGTGCCTCTGTATTGGAGGACATTTCGACAAAACCGAACCCTTTAGATTGACCGCTATATTTATCCTTGATCACGGATACAGACGTAACCTCACCAAATCGTTTAAAAGATTCCTGTAACTCATCCTCGGTAACCTCGTACGGCAAATTCCCAACATAAATCTTCATGCTCCCCTCCTTAGATTAAACATTAACCTTGGACGCTGTCTACGTCCAGCTTTGAACGTTGTCCACCTTAACGGACGGAGTGTACCCTAGTGCTTACAGGATGTGCAACAAAAAATGTGCATTTTTTTTAAGCCTGCCTATTTTTTATTCTATTAAGTAGACAACAATCATGGGAAGCAGAAAAAGTTTTGATTTTATTGCACTTATTTAACTTCAATAAAAATCTGTTTCTGAAGTTGGCTCAGCCATTCCCGTGTCAGCATCTCTTTTTTTTCCTGAGTCAGCAACGATCGAATGGCCCGTTGAACCTTTTCAAAAGGGAGCGGTGCACCGGCAATCTTCCGGGTCACTATAAAAAGATGGAACCCTTCCGGGGTCTGTACCGGTGGGCTGACCTCCCCTGCATTCAGATTAAAAACAATCTGTTCTAAGCCTGCTGCAAGATCGCCTTTTTTAAAAAGCCCTAGATATTTTCTTTCGCCTTCTTGCATGGAACGAGATGCCTCTTCATTTTGTATCGCAACCCGCATCGCCTCAGCCTTGCCACGGGCCTCTTCTAACACCTCAGGTGACGGCGTATCGGACACGGGAAACAGAATTTCTTCTAACTCGATTTGATCGGGCTGATTAAACCGCTCCGGGTGCTGTCGGTAATAATCCTGTGCGTGTTCGTCGCTAACAGACAGGTCGGGTTCAATGGCACGACCGACCAGCTTGATAAAGGTCATCTCGGTTTTTAAATCGGCATAATACCGCTCCCAGGTCAGCGATGAGGACAGAACAGCCTCACGAAACGCCTCACGATTGGGAAATCGATTCCTCTGCTCGATCTCGTCTAAGGCCCGCTCTACCTCGTCATCGGTGACCCGAATCCCCATTCTCTGCGCCGTTTGCGCAATCATCTTGTTTTCAATGATGGAACGTAAGATGCGTGGTGCCTCTTTGTCCTTCTTATCGGGGAGATTCTTTGTTTCGGTAAAGATACGGCTGTCCCATTCGCTTTGTGTAACCACCTCCTGGTCAACCACGGCCACAATACGGTCAATGAGTACGGCCGAGGCCGTGTGGGTATGTCCCAAAAGAAGGATAAACAGAAAGGCAACAAGGAGAGGATTGCATAAATAAACGGATGTTTTTCTTACATTCATCTGTATTTCTCTACAAATAGTTGTTGTGTCTTGTATTGCATTGTTTGCTCTAAGCATAAGACTCCACCAGCATCTCATTTAATCTTGCCTCCCACTCGTCTTCAGGCAAAACCTCAAATCCCATGACCTTATCTTTCATCTCAAGACCCAGCTCGCTCCA
>SBBA01000254.1 GCA_005239925.1 Candidatus Troglogloeales bacterium
CATTTACTCCCCATTTACCCCAATTCGTACCATAGTGGGGCAATTTAGACCTAATTTTCAGACTTGTCAATGGGAAAACAGGAAAAAAATAATTTTTTTTAGGAAATGGGAAGAAATGCGATACTCGGCGAGGGGATTAACAGATCAACAAATGACCAATCAACCGTGTGACGTGTGCGGAGACATTGACTGTACCCACATGACTGGCATAGACAGCGTTATTTTTTTGTATTTCGCAAGATGATCTCGCCAGAGCTGTTTGCTGGATTGGGCACAGTAAGCCCCAAAAGATGTCTATAAACCTTAATGTACTCCGCCACAGTCTTATCCCAATTATAGCTTTTCGCATACTCTTTCAGTTTTTCGGGAAACGTCGGATTGCTTTTATATTCGGCCATTTTTGTTAAGAACACCTCCCTCATCCGTTCTGGATCAAAGTCTTTCCAGTAGTAGGCGTAGTGTCCTCCGATCTCCGGAAGAGACGACCATGTCGAAAGAAAGACCGGTTTTCCAAAACCCATGGCTTCGATAACCGGCATCCCAAAACCTTCATATTTTGAGGGGAACAGAAAGGCCTCACAGTGCTGATATAGCCATGCCTTTTCTTCCTCACCGATTATTCCCGGTAAGAAGACCCGGTTGGCCAGTCCCAGTGTTTGAATGCGATCTTGAACCTCTTTGGCGTACGCCGTATTTTTATTGCCGGCGATGACGAGCTGATCGTTCGGCATCTGTTTCATAAAATCGACCAACGCAATAAAGTTTTTTTTCTTTTCTACGCTTCCAATCGCGAAAAAAAACTTGCCCGAAATGGGAAATGGGGGTTGTCCCATTGAATAGACAGGCAAATCGACACCTTGATAAATCGTAAAAACGGGTATTTCTCTGTTCCAAAGGCCTCTCAAGTGAAGATGTTTTCGAACCACATCTTCAGTAAACTTGGAAATGACGGTAATGGCAGAGGCCCTGGACACTTTTCGTTGCAATCGCTTCAGTCGTCTGCGTGCCTTGGGTGGCCTTTTTTCGCCTAAAAAATTCAAATCGTGAATCGTTAAAAGATACGGAGTACGATGAAGCCGTGACGGAAAGTAGGAGGAGTGTTGGTGAATAGCATGCCACAGGTCGTATTTTTTACAGCAAAAAGGGAAATGTCGGCGTTGCCATGACACCGGTTCGGTTTCGGATTTAAAAACACTTCTAAAGGTGTTCGGCACAAGAAAATGGATTTTTATTTCTCCATCATCATACCCATCCAGCCGTTTGGCCAACTGATAGGAGACTTGACCGAGGCCGCAATTCAAGTCTTTTAAGTGTTCAAGATCTAATAGAACTGTTTTTCTCATGCGATGGGGTGCCGGAAAGAAAACATAAGTAACATGGTTTTCTGAAAGAAGACCGACAAGGCATTGTGGTACACTTTGGACTGGTTTTACCACGTTCTGTCTTCGCTTGTAAACGGAGTCGCTTTTGCCGGGAAACAATATGAAGTGGATCCATGCTTCTAAAAGAGGCGGTTCAAAAATGAAGGTTCTTTTTGTAACCGGATCGTTTCCCCCTGATCGATGTGGCGTGGGTGATTACTGCTTTAACCTGGCCAAAGCGCTCTCTTCTGTTCCGTCAATCCAAGTAGCAGTCCTAACCAGTACTTCAGCAGGGCAGATTGTGCGGAGTGAGGGAGTGGATGTCTTTCCGGTCATTGAGCGATGGTGGGTGTCAGAGGTCTGGAAATTCATTGAGGTCATTCGGATATGGGCACCCACGATTGTGCATATACAATATCCCACTCAAGGATACGGCGGTGGACGATTGCCGGTTCTCATTCCCCTTATTTCTTTTTTAATGGGTAAAAAGGTAATCCAAACATGGCATGAGCCCTATCGAAGAGAAGAGGCCATTCGACTTTTTTCCCAGGCCATTGTTCCCGGCAAGGTAATCGTTACTCGCTTGCAATATAAGGAAAACCTTATCTCAAGCATACGGTGGATTTTATGGGGAAAAAAATTGGTCTGGCTCCCAATCACTTCCAATATTCCTAAGGCGATTTCAAGTGAACGAGAGGGCCATGTATGCCAGGCATGGAAAGATCGCTATTTAAATGGCCAGAAGAGGCTCATTGTTTTTTTCGGATTCATCTATTCACATAAACGGGTAGAACTGTTATTTGAAATTGCAGATCCGGATAGAGATCAAATCGTTATTGCAGGAGGCATGGATCAAAACGACCCTTATTGTCGGAAGATTCTGCACCTAACGTCCACGATCAGATGGCAAGGAAAAGCCGTCGTAACGGGGTTTCTCCCAAGCAACGAAATTGCTGAATTACTTTCCGCCGCGGATGCCGTTGTTTTACCCTTTCAAAAAGGGGGCGGCGAATCGAATGGGACACTTCATGCAGCCGTATTGCAAGGAACATTTGTCCTAACCACCTCACGGTATCGCCGTGGTTATGACCCAGAACAGAATGCGTATTATGCAAATCCAGATGACATACAAGAAATGAAGGCCTCCCTGGATGCTTATGCAGGAAAACGGCGTCCATTTTCAAAGGAAATCGATGGGAATCGGTGGGGTGAAATTGCAATGCAACATTATTCTTTTTACGGAACACGTTAAGGGTTATTCGTCCGTTAGGCAAGAGCAAGGCGGGTTGTTGCAGTTGACCATCTTATGTTCTTACGGGAAGGGATGACACAGACACTATCCATTTTCCATGACGCTGTCAAACAGCTTTTTCTCCTGTCGTTGCATTCGACGCGCCTCCTTTGGGGAGACCTCGTGATCGTATCCGAATAGGTGCAGAAGCCCATGGATCACCAGAAAGAGGAGATGCTCCCGGTATCCATGGTGAAATAAATGCCCTTCTTCGTCGGCCTGCTGCGGTGAGATAACGATATCCCCTAGAAGATAAGAGCCGCCGTCCCCCGCCCCAATTGGAAACGAAAGAACATCCGTCGGGA
>SBBA01000167.1 GCA_005239925.1 Candidatus Troglogloeales bacterium
AATGGGATGCATAGGCTATTTAATGATAAAATTCCTTTGATAAAATCAGAGGGGTGGAGGTTATCATTTCCAACTAAATATTGCAATGGATAGGGTTCTTTAAACAGGGCTACGGCAAAGTCTCCATCATTCCCGCAATTCTTAAGCGGGAATCCAGTGGTTTGTGTTCTATTTTACATTCTGGATTCCCGATAGAACCATTCGGGAATGACGAAAATGGCTTGGTTTGATTATTGACCATTTCATTCTAATTTCAACATGTTATATTCAACTATGCCGTGACCTTGGCTCCTTAAACCTTTGTTAAAAAGAGGAGAGCGGAAGAATCATTGTAAACCGACTTCCCTTCCCAACAACGCTATCAACGGCTATGCGGCCCCGATGGCTTTCTACAATCCATTTTACAATACTAAGACCCAGGCCGCTTCCCCGACTGCTCGAGTAAGATTGATCGGCCCGATAGAACCGTTCAAAGATATACGGAATCTCGTTTCCAGGAATCCCTAGGCCGGTATCGGCCACAGTAACCCGTGCCTCGTTGATCTCCTTTTCAATAAAAAGAGATACCTCTCCCCCAGGAGGGGTATAGGTGATGGCATTCTGAACGAGATTCAGAATCGCCCCCCTCATGAGGATAGGATCGCCATGAATCAGTGTAGAGCTACCGGCCCGCAGATGGATGGCTACCTTTTTCCCCTTTGCCGTCAGCTCGACCTGGGAAATAACCTCTTTGATCACAAAAAACAGGTCGAACTCCATCTGGTGCAGTTCCATCTCACCGCGATCCACCTTAGACAGAAAGAGCAATTTTTCAATCACCTCCTCCATGCGCAGCATTTGTTCCAGGTTGTTTTCCAGGGTTTTTCGGTATTCCTCTACGGATCGGCGCTGCAAAAGACAAAGCTCGGTCTCCCCTCTTAAAATGGATAGAAGCATCCGAAGCTCATGGGAGACATTATCACTGAAATCACGCATCTGATGAAACGACTTTTCCAGTCGGTTTATCATCTGATTAAATGCCTCGGTTAACCCCTGAATTTCTTTGTCGGCCCGCTCGTCTACAACACAGCGGCTGAGATTCTCAGAGCTGACCTCGCAGGCCATGGCAGCAACCCTATCTAGGGGCTTTAATACTCGTTTTGTCATCCATCCTCCGCCTATACCAGCAAGCAGGGCCGCTATAGGAATGAACCAAAGATTCAGGACCAGAAGGTCTTGCATCGCGGTTTTGATGCTCCGGATTGAGCTACCCACCTGAATGACATAGAGAACGCCCCCCTCCCTAAAAACAGGCACAACGATGGTTCGGACAGAACCTATATTATAACGGTACACGGTGGAAAAGGTCGTTCTACCGGAGAGTGCGACTGTCCACATCGGTTCGGTCATCTGAAGCGAATCCTCTTCCATGATGGATGATGAAAACAGGGCCGATCGGGAGCCATCATAGATTTTGATCATGGCGCTCTTTAATTCAAGATCGGGATGATCCGCCAGGATTGCCTCCATCCTCTTTTTGATAGCCAGGGCGGAAGACCCCTTCGCGGGAATAGAAACCTCCAGAAGGCCTGCAATGGCCCGTAGGGAGTCGTCCTTTTGATTCTGTAACATCTGTTGCTGGTGGGTGTAGTGGACGCCAGACAGCAGGGTTAGTATCACCGCGGCAAAGAGACCGTACCCGACAGCCCATCGGATTCGAATAACCATACCCGTTTTATTCCCCCAACATATAACCGGCCCCTCGTACGGTCTTGATAATGGGGTAGGCTTCTCCCTTATCTATCTTGTTACGTAGGTGGGTGATATAGACATCAATGATATTGGTTTCGGTGTCAAAATCAATGTTCCAGACCTGATCTGCAATCTGGTGGCGGGTGAGGGCCTTTCCTTTGTTGCGAATGAGATACTCCAAAAGGGCATATTCCCTGTGGGTTAAATTCACCTTTCTGTCGCCCCGAAAAACCTCCTGGGTAGCGGGGTTCACCGTGAGATTAGCGGCACGAAGAATTGACAACCGATCTAAATTGCCGCGTCGTAACAAGGCGCGTACCCGGGCGAGAAATTCCTCTATCGAGAATGGCTTGGTGAGGTAGTCGTCCCCGCCGGCATCCAGCACTTTAACCTTATCCTCTACCGTGTTCCTTCCCGTGATAATCAGAACGGGGGTTTTCTTTCCTTTTCTTCTGAGTTCATCCAGAACCTGAATGCCTTCCTTTTTAGGCAGGATCAGGTCCAGGATGACCATATCATACTCACAGGTTGTGGCCAGGCCTAGCCCATCTTCCCCATCGAATGCGCGATCAACGGCGTATCGCTTCGCTTCCATACTCTTACAAAGGAAGTCGGAGGTTCTCTTCTCGTCTTCAATGATCAGAATCCGCATAAGTGACCGATAGCTGGGGCTATGTATCCTTTGCTACGATACCAAATCATTCGTTACCGTTTGGGACGGTGACACTCAGACGATATTATAACTTAAATAGGTGCACTGTAATCAAAGGATTTATTGGAAAATATCACGCAATCTTAACCCCATCGTCTTATGATTGCTAAAAAAGATAGGGCAAGGCCTTGATTGAAGCAAGCAAACACGATATATTCCCAGGAAATGGTCACACAATCGAAACAATTAGACGAACAAACCACCCGATCCCTGATCAGCGAGTTTCTTCGCTTGTTTTATACCAATGGCTGGGTCACCGGCACGGGTGGCGGCATCTGCGCCACCTTTGACGACACGCATGTACTGATTGCACCCACCAGCGTTCATAAAGAAAGGGTGTTGCCTGAGGACCTTTTTGTGGTGAATAGAAAAAACGGGGAGGTGATTCGCTCCCCCGAAAATCCGGCGCTGCGCCTTTCGGAGTGTGCCTCCATTTTTTGTCAGATTATTAATGAACGGGGTGCCGGCGCCGTGATGCATAGTCATTCCCTCTCATCGGTTCTTGCCTCGGACATGGCTAAAGGGGAAGACCATTTTTTGATTGAGGGACTTGAGATGCTGAAGGGGCTTGCCGGTGAGAATAATCAAAGTCGTCATGCGGTCCCGATTATTCATAACACCTTGCATGAACGGGAGTTGCTGCAAGAGGTGGGAGTGCAGTTGACCCAATCCCGCTTTGCGCGAGCTTACTGTATCCTGGTGCGGGATCATGGGGCCTATATTTGGGGACGCGATATCTGGGAGGTGAAACGTCACGCCGAGGTCTACCATTTTTTATTTGATGCGGTGCTGGCACGGCAACAGATGGGCACAAAAAAGTGGAACCCATAATTGATGAAGACTCGATTCGCCGGGAAAAGGAAAAGGGCCGATTACTCCGGGCGACCTCCTGGTGGAAGCGGAAGCTGGATAAAGGGGTTTGCTATTATTGCAACCTGCCTTTTAAACCCACCGAACTAACAATGGATCACATTGTTCCCCTGGGGCGCGGGGGGCGGTCGGTTCGGGGTAACGTCGTACCGTCTTGTAAATCCTGTAACAACAAGAAGAAATCAAGTCTCTTAATGGAATGGGAGGGTTTTATGTAGGGGCAACCCGAATAGCTGTTGTGTCCTACATTTCATTGGACACTCACACCATCAGCCGATGATCTGCTTCCGGTCTTTTGTGATTCTCAGGCGTTAGCTTATTGATTGTTTTTAAGGCCTACCAATGTTAGTATTTCCAGACCGACCAACAGGAGGACTTGCTGCCTCCCCCCGCTGAGGGGCTATTCGTAGCGGAGGGCTTCCGCGGGATCCAGCTTAGCGGCCTGCCAGGAAGGGTAAAGCGTTGCCACAAATCCAATCAGGATCGCCGAAATGGATACTAGAATAACATCCAGGGGCAACACCCGCACGGGAAGATGGTTGATGTAGTAGACATCCGTAGGGAGCACGTAGAACTTCACCAGAAGGGAACAGATCAGAAGGCCCAGCGGAAGCCCCAGAACCACCCCCGCGCTGCCGATGAGCAGCCCCTCCAGCATAAAAATACGCATGATTGATTTCCGGGTCGCCCCCATCGCCTTCAGAATCGCGATCTCCCGGCCTTTCTGTAAGACCGTCATCGTCAGGGTGGAAACAATATTAAACGACGCTACCAAAATAATCAGCACCAGAATAATGAACATCACAATCTTCTCGAGCTTGAGTGCGGAAAAGAGATTTCGATTCATCTGAAGCCAGTCGCGGGCATCGTACGATATACCCAATTGCGATTCAATCTCCTGGGCAATATCGCTGGCGGCATCGATATGGGTCACCCGAACTTCTATCCCGCTCACCTGATTATCCATCTTAAAAAACTTTTGCGCCTCACGAATCGAGACATAGGCCAACGCGGAATCGTATTCATACATGCCGGAGTTGAAGATTCCCACCAGCCTGAACTTTCGTATCTTGGGTGTCAAGCCAATCACGCTGTCTTCCATCCCCCCCTGGCTTAATCCCACTGGGGAAATCACATGAATCATATCCCCAGGAAACGCCCCAAGCCGCGAGGCCAACTCAACGCCGATGATAATGCCCGGTGACGCCGACCCCTCAGGGGTCTTCGGGGCAGGCAATAGACTGTTGTGCTTACTCTCCTGGTCAAACAGATGGGGCTGGGTGAGATAATCCAATTTCCCGGCCACCATGTTTTGCCCAATCTGGGTGACAGAGGCCTCCCGCACGGGATCAATACCACGCAGCACAATACCCAAGGCGTCCGTATCGGAGGAAAGCAGCACTTGCCGCATCACAAAAGGGGTTGCAGCAACAACACGCGGCACGGCGGTCACGGTTTCGATAACCGGCTCAACGTTTTCAAATTGATCGTGGATACGATGACTGATGACAATATGAGAATTGGCGCCCAGGATTTTCTCACGCAATTCTTCTTTGAAGCCGGTCATGACGGCCAGGGTCGCAATGAGGGCCGCGACGCCAACCGTTACCCCAGAAATGGATATGACGGTCGTGAGGGAGATGCCTTTTTTTCTGACCTTGAGATAACGGAGACCAATAAAAAACTCGTAAGGTAGCGTCACGCCCTTGATATTCCTTTCACTTTTTAAAGAAGGGGATCAGTATAAGTCCGCCGACAAACCCGCCAACATGCGCAAACCAGGCGATTCCCCCCACCCCCTGTTCGACAAACAGGCTATTGGCGATCTGGCCTACAAACCAAATTCCGATAATAACCAACGCAGGGATACGAATCGTTGTCATAAAGAAACCCAAAGGAACCAGGGTCAGAACCCGCGCACGGGGGAACATGAGCAGGTAGGCCCCAAGAATGCCGGACACCGCGCCCGAGGCCCCGATCATCGGTATGCGCGATTGCGCCTCCATCCACGAATGGGTATACACCGCCACAATACCGCACATCAGATAAAACAGAATAAACCGGCTGCGGCCCATGATATCTTCAATGTTGTTTCCAAAAATCCAGAGATAGAGCATATTCCCCCCCAGATGCATGATGTCGCCATGCAGAAACATGGAGGTAAAAAGAGAGGTCGCCGCCGTGGGAACGGACACGCCGGACTCGACCATGTGCATCAGGTTAAAGGGAATCGCCCCGTAGGCAAAAAGAAGTCGTTCAGCGGCAGGGCCTAACGAAACCTGGTAGAAAAAGGTTGCTATGTTAAGCAGAATAAAGCCAACGGTAATGAACGGAAACGAGTGGGTCGGCAGGTCATCTTTAAGGGGGATCATCTTCTCTCCTGAAGGAATCACCTGAATTTTAACATAAGTTTTCCTATGAAAGCTTGGATTTTCTCTGCGGGTCAGACAACTCCGCCGCCTTCCAGGGTTTTGTTTCATTCTATGTGGTGAGGCTCCCCTTACCAAACCAGACAAATCATTTGCTAATCGCACCACACATTTCATATCCTACCCATAGTTGAGATTCACTTGGAATGATAGGAAGGCAACAATGCCGGCCACAACAGAGTTGTGCCGAACCTCGGCATGAATCGTGGGAATGCTCCATGCAGGGCGGTGATATTATTATCAATTTTACAGTATGATGAAAACCGTATTATATCTTTTGATTTTTATTTTCCTTTCGGGTTGCGGAGGAGACGGCCCGACAGGAACCCCATTGGACACAAAAGAGCGTGCAGATACCATTACCTCCAAGGCCGACTACATCAAGATTGGCGCCTTTAACATCGCCGAGCTGGGCAATCCGGAGATGAACAAGGATTTTAAGACCATTGCCCGGATCATTAATGGGATGGATTTGATTGTGCTCCAGGAGGTGCGGGATATCGGAGGCGCAGAAGCTGTTGGGAAGATTCACAGCGAACTGAATGCCATCGCCACAACGACCTATGATTCACCCTTGGTTATTCCAAATGCGGGCTACGGGTTCCAGGCCGTGGAGGGATATGCCTTTATTTA
>SBBA01000064.1 GCA_005239925.1 Candidatus Troglogloeales bacterium
CACGCAAGCGGGGCCATTTCAGGCAGAGGCGCTTTTAAGAAACTTCAAGAGATCGACCTGACTTCGGATTTAGCGTCAGTCTCCGTCCGCTGGAAAGATTATGAACTGATGAATAACGGCCCGATTGCGTTTCGCGCGAAGAAGGGGGCCTTCGTCATTGAAAAGGCCGCCTTTAAAGGGACGAATACCGACCTCACCCTTTCGGGCGGGTTAACCCCGTTTAAAGAATGGAGGCTTCTGGTCAACGGAGATGTGGCCTTAAATCTTCTCCAAATTCTTACCCCCAAGGTTCAGTCGGGCCGTGGGGTGGCCCACCTCGACCTGAAGGTCACCGACCAGTGGAAAAAACCGAAGATGCAAGGGGTGCTCTCGCTGAAAGAGGGGATCGTTTATCTGGCCGACATGGATCAGCCCGCGCACATTGCGTCCCTCTCGATGGTCTTTAATCAGCATCTCCTGATTTTGGAGACGGTTGAGGGGAAGATGGGCGCAGGGCGATTTTCAGGAAGGGGCAAGGCGAATCTTGTCGGGCTGCATCCTGGTTTCTTTGGATTTCATTTTGACCTAACCGCAATGCCGGTACAGTTAACCCGCAACTTGACGGGGGTGGTCGAAGGGGTTTTGCTGTTTCAGGGAGACGAGAAAAAACAATCGCTGAATGGATCGCTGCATCTTCAGAAGGGGCTTTACAATAAACGAGTTGATCTTCGGCAGCTCCTGTTGAAATGGCGGGAGCGGCAGGAGGAACGATTGCCCACTGAGGTTCCCTTTGTCGGGAAAACGGCGCTGAATATTCATTTATATGGCAAGGAAAATATTGCGGTGGATAACAACGTCGCCAAGGTGGCCCTGGATGTTGATCTTCAGGTGAAAGGGACGATCCAGAAGCCGTTGCTGTTTGGACAGATTAATATTCCAAAGGGGACGTTCCATTTCAGGACCAATGAATTTAAGATGGTATCGGGCGTGGTGGAGTTTGTTCATCCGACCCGGATCGATCCTGTATTTGATATTCGAGGTGAATCGAAGGTGCGGGATTACAACGTGGATTTATCCCTCAAGGGGGTTCTGTCCGAGTTTGATCTGACGCTCTCCTCGCTTCCTCCTCTTTCCGGGGCCGATATTCTTTCGTTGCTGGCGGTTGGAAAGACCACCCAGGAGGTCACGGAGGCCGGGGAGGAGGCCCGAACATTTATTGTGGCGGATATGGTCTCTGGATTTTTTGCCGAGCCAGTCAAACAACTCACGGGGCTGGATCGGATTTTTGTGGGGGCAGGCGGTGGGGTGGGCGAAAAGTCATCCAAGAACACGCTGATTTCCGCCGAGAAGCGGTTGTTGAATGACCGTCTTCTGGTGGTTTATTCCAAGGCGATTGATCCTTCGGAGGAGGATCGCATTCATCTCTTTTATGATCTCGCTAAGAATGCCTCCCTGTCGTTGAACAGAGATGAAGAGGGGCAACTGGGTAGCGACCTGCGTTTCCGATTTGAGTTTCGTTAAAGCGCCTCGAAGAAAAACAGAGAGTATACGGGTGTGCGACAAATTTGTGTGTAAACTTTTGATACTTCCCACAGGAGCGTCATTCCCGAATGCTTTTATCGGGAATCCAGAATGTAAAACGGAACACAAACCACTGGATTCCCGCTTAAAGCATGCGGGAATGACGACATGCAGATGTCGGGAATAGGGGAATTGTTACACGCTTACTCATAAATTTGTCGTACACCCGGAGTATACATTGTCATTGATATTTCAAAAATCATCCTCTAATATATGCATATATTTAATTTTTATGCATATAGGAGGCGAAGTTGAGAACAACGCTTGATCTACCGGTCACTTTGATTGACAAGGCCATGAAACTCTCTAACCAGCAGACAAAAACCGCTGTTATTATTGAAGCGCTTGAAGATTTCATACGTAAACATAAAATTCAGGGATTGAAGGAATATAAAGGAAAAGTTCGTCTGGACGTGGACATGGACATCCTGAGAAACCGCAAATGAGTGTCCTTGTCGATACGTCTGTCTGGATTGACTATTTCCGTAATACAAAAGAATCCGATACGATTGATACTTTAATAGACGAAAACCTGATCGTCACGAATGCCCTTATTCTCGCAGAGCTTACTCCCCCTTTATATGTTCGCAATCAAAAGCGTCTCATTACTTTGTTGAAGGGATTGAAGCAGTACCCCATCACAGTCGACTGGGACAATCTTATAGAGATGCAGGTGCTTTGTATAAGAAAGGGGATCAACCATGTGGGCATCCCCGATCTCATCATTGCACAAAACGCAATCCAATTGGGTATCAGGCTACTATCGGCCGACAAACACTTCAGGCTAATCGCTCAATATTTACCACTTGTCTTGTATCCCCTTTGAGCGGTTGGCTCACCAGGTTTCCGATAGGGGGATGCGTTCAATACGCTCTAGTGTAGTGAGTCCTAAATCCCTTTACGTTCGTCATACCGGCGAAGGCCGGTATCCAGTGTTTTATTTCTGGATTCCGGCTTAAACATTGCCGGAATGACATCCATTTAAATG
>SBBA01000212.1 GCA_005239925.1 Candidatus Troglogloeales bacterium
CGTTCGGCCTCTTCCACTGTATCAATCAAAATCATCTCCGACCGAAGCCCCTGAATTTTCCCAACGGTCTGACGCAGGTCAGGTGGCAATCCGGCAAAGATGATCTTGTGTCCTTGTGCCGTCACCTCTGCAATCCCCTGCTCGAAGGTGGCAACCCCCTCTGGCGTTGTTTTGTTTACCTGGCGACAGTCCACCACAATCCCTATTGGAGAGTGCTCCAAAAGAAGTTGCGCTGCGGCACGGATTGTTTTCCAATGGTTTCGTTCCATCGCGCCGGATAAAGTAATCCGGCTTTTTCGCGCCTCGATAATCATACGGTTACCGTCCGAGAAGGGGTAAGCGGTGTGCGCAGATTAATCACCACGACATCGGGGTGGAACAGGAGCGCCCATTTTAACAGGAGGCCGGTCTGATTATGGAGCAGATTGTTGAGCCATCCCGAAACCACGACCTCTGGAATCATCACGGTGACCACGGGATGGTCATGTTCCTTTTCGATCTCTTCCAAATACCGCATGACCGGTTCGGTAAGGGAACGAAACGGAGACTCCAGAATAACCAAGGGCACATCCCCGGCCCATCGATCCCACTGCAACTTAAGGGTTCTGGATTCCTCCGGAGACAACTCAATATGCAGTCCCCGCACGTCCGCATGAATGATTTTGGCATAATGAAGCGCTGTAATCACTGCCTGATGCATTCCAGGAACCAGTAAAATGACGACATGATTGGATGAGGCGGGAAAGACAGGAAAAGCCCCCTTGAGCAATCCAGAGACAGATGTATAATGGCGATGAATCCGTAAAAACAGCAGAGTGAGGGCCGGGAGAAGGATCATGATAATCCAGGCCCCCTGCGAAAACTTTGCGGCGGCAATTACCAAAAAGACAATAGCAGTGGTTACCGCACCGATGGCGTTCACAGCAACTGATCGTTGCCAGTTGGGTGTTCGCAGCCGAAACCACCGGGCAACCATACCAGATTGCGAAAGGGTAAATGATAGAAAAACACCCAGGGCATAAAGTGGAACCAACGAATGGGTATTGGCATCAAAGGCGATGACCAATAAAGCAGAGGTAATGGCCAGCACAATAATGCCGTTGGAATAGACTAGTCGATCTCCGATACGGCAGAACTGCTTTGGTAAAAATCCGTCCTCCGCCTGTAACGCGGAAAGACGGGGAAAGCCTGCAAAGCTGGTGTTGGCGGCCAGGATTAAAATCAGGGCTGTTACGGCTTGAATGAGATAATAAAAGAACCCGGTTCCCGCCAAAGATCGGGTTAATTTTGAAATGACGGTTTCGTCATGGGAAGGAACAATTCCAAAATGGTGCGAGAGCCACGTAATTCCGGAAAAGAGGCCAACCAGAATAAGCGCCATCCAGACCATGGTCTTGGCCGCATTTTTGGATTCGGGGGGCTGAAAGGCCTTCACGCCGTTACTGATCGCCTCCACCCCGGTTAATGCCGCGCACCCGGAGGCGAAGGCCTTCAGAAGCAGAAAAAGGGTGATGGGTTGCTGTGCCTCTATCGGAACAACAGGGATGGGGGCCGACCCGGTAGAATGAAAAAGCCCGTAGAGGATCATCGCCCCAAATGAAAGGATAAAACTATAAGAGGGAATGGCAAATAAAATCCCCGATTCCTTTGTTCCGCGAAGATTCATCAGGGTGACTGCGGCAATTATCATGATACAAATCAATACCCGATGTGGGAAAAGGGATGGAAAGGCCGAGGTGATGGCGGCTACACCCGCAGAGATTGACACGGAAACCGTTAGAATATAATCAATCATAAGGGCCGCGCCGGCAACCTGGCCGGGAAAGACCCCCAGATTTTCACGAGCCACAATATAGGCACCGCCCCCCGAAGGGTAGGCCATAATCGTTTGCAGGTAAGAAATCGTAACGATCGCGAGTAAGCCGACAATGGAACAGGCAATGGGGATAGAATAGGGAAAGGCCGCGCTTCCCGCCAGCATTAACACCAGGAGGATTTCTTCCGTGGCATAGGCGGTGGATGAGATGGCGTCCGAGGCAAAGATGGGCAATGCCAACACCTTGGGAAGGCGTTCTTCTAACGCCCGTTCCGTTTCAATCGGTTTTCCGAGAAAGACCCGTTTGAGGATTCGGAACATCAGTGGCTTGTCTAATGACTAGGTGCTAAAAGATTGGCCGCAGCCGCAGGTTGATTTTGCATTCGGATTTTTTATGGAGAATCCAGAATCCTGTAGACCGTCGTTATAGTCTATCTGGGTACCGGTGAGCATCGGTTCGCTAAAGGGATCGATAAAGAGCCGCATTCCGTTTATTTCAATGACCTGATCGTCTTCGGCCTCTTTCTCCTCGAAGGCCATTCCATATTTAAATCCGGAACATCCCCCGCCCGTGACATAGAGCCTCAACCCGAACCCGTGTTTATTCTCTGCCTCCATGAATGCCATTGCCTTCCGAGAGGCCTTTTCTGTAATGGTAACCATTTTGCTACCTCTTATATGAACCTAATACTGACAGGTTGTATTTTAACAGGTTTTCCATGTGGAGTCCAACTGCGTGTGGGGTCCAACTGCGGCGGGGTGTGGCAAGCACAACAGGTTTCTCTAAGCAGGCCGCTTAGACTCTTTGTTGGTGATATCTACGTTTTTGTATAGATAATTTTTAGTGTAACGACATCGGCAGGCCCAGACCGACCAACGGGAGGGCTCCGTTCGATTTCGCCCGTCGTCGGCTTAGAAAAGAACGCGGATGGAGGAGAAGGCGGTGCGGATGAGGGGTTCGGGATAGAGGCCAATCGCCACGGTCGTTACGGCCATGACCAGAAGACCCACCTTTAACGGCATAGAAAAGGACGGTCGAATGTCATCGGGGGGGTCTTCCATAAACATAACGGTGGCCACCTTAAAATAATAATAAAGCGAGATGGCGCTATTGAGCACACCAATGACCGCAAGCCAATAAAATTGTCCATCAATGGCCGCGCCAAAGAGCAGCAGTTTGCCCACAAACCCGGCCGTCGGCGGAATACCAATCAACGATAAGGCAAATAGGATAAAGGCGATCCCTACCATGGGGTACACCTGCCCCAATCCCTTCAAGTCACTGATTTGATCCCCTCGCGAGCCCTCTTTGCACACCAGGATAATCATCGTAAAGGCGCCCAGTGTCATAAAAAGATAGGCGACGGCATGGGTAATCACAGCGGCCATTCCCGATTCCGATTTGGCCAGCAGGCCCATCAGAAGATAGCCGGCATGGGCAATCGAGGAATAGGCCAGAAGCCGTTTAAAATTGGTCTGAACCAGCGCCGCCACGTTCCCCAACGTCATCGTCAATGCCGCGATAACCCACAAAAGCTGCTGCCAATCGTTGGCATTGACGACCAGGCCAAAGACAAAAACGCGCAACATGGCCGAAAACGTCGCAAGCTTCGATCCCACCGAAAGCAAGGCGGTCACTGGCGTAGGAGCGCCTTCATAGACGTCCGGCGCCCACATATGAAACGGTACCGCGGCGATTTTAAATCCAAATCCGGTAATGAGGAGCACCAAGGCAAAAAACAGGATCGGATTGGCGAGGATAGAAGGGGCACTCTGAGACGCCAGCGTCGCGCGAATCGCACCCAGATGGGTTGTGCCAGTAATCCCATATAAAAAGGCGATCCCGTAAAGAATCAGGCCCGACGTGAAAATCCCTGCCAGGAAATATTTGATGCCGGCCTCAATTGACTTGGCATCCTTCCGCATAAAGGCGGCCAAAATATAAAACGACATGGACATCAATTCCAAAGACAAATAGATGGATAAGAGGTCTGTTGCCGCAGGAAGCAGCATCATGCCAATGGTGGCAAACAGGATCAATCCGTAATATTCGCCCAAGTGTATTCGCTCGATTTTGATATACTGAAACGATATCAGAATAGTCAGGATGGACGCCCCCAGCAGGAGGGTCTTAAACACAAGGGCATATTGATCAACAACAATCATGCCATTAAATGCCGAGATGTTTTTACCGCAGAGCAAAATGAGCGAAAGCCCGGAAAGGGTAAGCGCAACCAACGAAAAATACGCCATGATATCCCGTTTTTCTTTTGGGATAAACGGCTCCATCACGAAAAGGGCACACGCCGATACACACAGGATGATCTCCGGCAAGATGGCCAACAAGGCATTTAAAGGCACGGGGGATTGCATTTATCTTATAACGTTGGCCGTCGCTTCCAGGGAACTTGCCTGTTTTTGATCGGTGCTGCGGTTGACCATCTGGACAACATTCGTCGCAGCAGGCTCAATAATTTTAATAAACGGTTTAGGATAAAGCCCGATCCAGAACATCAGGATCAGAAGGGGGATCATGTAGGCCACCTCACGCAGGTTAACGTCCGCGAGAATTTTGTTCTCGGGCTTATCCAGGGGGCCAAATATCACCCGTTGAAATAACCAAAGCATATAGGCCGCACCCAGAATAATACCAATAATCGCTATGCCGGCATAAATTTTATTGTACTGAAAGGCGCCCACCAGAATAAGAAACTCCCCTATAAACCCGTTGAGGCCCGGCAATCCCATCGAAGAGAACATGGTAATCGCAAAGAAGGCCGCTAAGATTGGCATCGGCGTGGCCAGTCCTCCAAAGTCGGCAATCTGGCGGGTATGACGCCGCTCATACAGCATCCCCACAATCAGGAAGAGCGCGCCGGTCGAAATGCCATGATTAATCATCTGGAGGATGGAGCCGGTCAATCCGGCCTGATTGAGCGCGAACATTCCCAGCATCACGAACCCCAGGTGACTGACCGAGGAGTAGGCCACCAGTCGTTTGATATCCTTCTGCGCCAGTGCCAAAAACGCCCCATAAACAATGCCAATAAGAGACAGGGTCACCATCATCGGTACAAAGGTGCGAGAGGCATCGGGGAAAAAGGGCAGACAAAACCGGATAAACCCGTACGTGCCCATCTTCAAAAGCACACCGGCCAGGATCACCGATCCTGCCGTGGGGGCGTCGGTATGGGCATCCGGCAACCAGGTATGAAAGGGAAACATCGGGACCTTGATGGCAAACCCCAGAAAGAAGGCCACAAACAGCCAGAGCTGCAACGTCATCGGCAGGTTGATGTTATAAAGCTCCAGGGTGTTGAATGTGAATGTGCCGGTTCCATAGGCGGGATTGTGGTTTAAGAAATAGATGCCCAAGATACCCAGCAGCATAAAGAGCGATCCAAAGAGTGTAAAGAGAAAAAATTTAATGGCGGAATAAAGCCGTCGGCCCCCGCCCCAGATACCGATCAG
>SBBA01000236.1 GCA_005239925.1 Candidatus Troglogloeales bacterium
CCTTTGCGTTGGGAAAGCGGCTGGTCGTCTTTGACCAGGACTCCACACTGATCCAGGCCGAGGTCATTGACGAACTGGCCAAAGAGGCCGGAGTAGGGGAGAAAGTCGCCTTAATTACCCATCGCGCCATGAATGGCGAGCTTTCTTTTCCTGAATCGTTACGGGAGCGGGTTGGCCTGCTAAAAGGATTGCCCGTGGATACATTGGATTGTGTTTACCGGCGGATTATCTTTACCCCCGGCGCCGTTACGCTCACTGCAACATTAAGGGAAAACGGATGTAAGACGGCCATACTCACCGGCGGCTTTGATTATTTTGCAACCCGTTTTCAAAAGACACTCCAACTGGACTACGCCTTTGCCAATCGGCTGGAGATGAAGGATAACCTACTGACTGGTCAGGTTTTGGGCGAGATTGTGGACGGCAATAAAAAGGCCTTTTTACTGGAAAAAATCGCAACCGACGAGGGAATTCCATTAAGTCAGGTTGTTGCCGTTGGAGACGGGGCCAATGATCTCCCCATGATCATGAAGGCCGGACTCGGCATTGCGTTTAACGCAAAGCCGTCGGTTCAAAAGGCTGCACCCTATTCCATGACACAAAAATCGCTTACGTCTATTCTCTATATCCTGGGAATCCCCCCAAAAAGTGGATTTGACAACCGATAAAAGATACGGTACGTTTTAGAGAGGCATCTTTTATGCCGACTATTACAGGGAGGGTTGTTTAATGAGAAAACTTTTTGGAACAGATGGTATTCGTGGCGTCGCTAACGTGGATCCCATTACCAGCGAGATGGCCTTAAAGTTGGGCCGCGCCGCCGCTCATATTTTTAAACATAAATCGGGCCAACATCGGATTATCATTGGCAAAGACACCCGTCTTTCCGGGTATATGCTGGAATCGGCGCTCACCGCTGGCATCTGTTCCTTTGGGGTGGATGTATTGCTTTCAGGGCCCATTCCCACACCAGCAATCGCCTTTTTAACCCGATCAATGCGCGCGGACGCCGGTATTATCATCTCCGCTTCTCATAATCCGTTTGAAGACAACGGGATTAAATTCTTTTCAAAAGAAGGTCTGAAGCTCCCCGATGAAATGGAGGCCCAGATCGAGCAACTGATTACCTCCGGAGAAATTGATCATATCCGCCCCACTGCCCATGATATAGGAAAGGCCCACCGTGTTGACGACGCGGAGGGCCGCTATATCGAATTCGTGAAAAATTCTCTTTCCAAAGGGCTGGACCTTCAGGGGTTCAAGGTGGTCATTGACTGTGGCAACGGTGCGCTTTATAAAATCGCGCCCATTGTATTTCAGGAATTGGGGGCCGATGTTATCGTGTTAAACAACAAACCGGATGGAACGAATATCAATCGTAATTGCGGGGCGCTCTACCCTGCCGAGTTGCAAAAGGAGGTTGTGGCCCATTGCGCCGATATGGGCGTTGCCTTTGATGGGGATGCGGATCGTGCCGTCTTTGTTGATGAAAATGGAAAGGTTGTGCCGGGAGAAACCATTCTGGCCACCTTTGCCCTGGCCCTCAAGGAAGAAAATCGGCTGGCTGGCAATACGCTGGTTACCACCGAGATGAGCAATAAAGGCATTGAAAAACCGCTTCGGGACAAGGGGATTTCCGTCATGCGGGTTGCGGTAGGAGATCGTTATGTCCTGGAAAGAATGCTCTCTGGTGGATACAACTTTGGGGGAGAGTCTTCAGGGCATACCATCTTTCTGGATTACAATACAACGGGAGACGGTTTAATTACCGCCTTGCAGCTTCTCTCTTTAATGCGCAAGAAAGGACAACCTATTACAAAGCTGACCTGCCAGACCGCACTCTTTCCGAATATTCAAGTTAATGTAAAGGTTCGGGAGAAAATGCCCTTGCATGAGATTCCAGGGTTGAAGCAGGTTATGAGCAAAGCGGAGTCCCGTATCAACGGAAACGGGCGTTTATTAGTGCGCTACTCCGGAACGGAAAACGCCTTGCGTGTGATGGTCGAAGGGGAGGATCATGCCGTTATATCGGAAATTGCCAATGACCTCACCTCCGTTGTAAAGGAGCAGATCGGCGTCTAATTCGCCGACGGGCGGAAGCGAGTGGCACCGGCCACGGCGAGCAAGACCCCCCGTTGGGCGGGACATTGCGTCTGGTTGCTGTGGGCTTGTAGACATGATGACACAAGGGATTGTCTACATACAAAACACAGATGTTCCCCACAGCAGGTCTAATCTCCCCTAGGAGAGAAAAACTTGGTGTTTTCTAAAAGCTGGTCCCCCACCCACTTATAAACATTATTAGCCTTAAGGTGGGTCTGCATCTCTTGTATTCTCGCCTTTTTATCGGAGAGCGGCATTTCCAATGATAACTTAATTGCCTTGGCAAATTGCTCTGTATTGTACGGATCAATGAGTAAGGCCCCTTTCATTTCGTGTGCGGCCCCTGCAAACTGACTGAGTAAAAGAACCCCTTTTTCATCTACCTGGGAGGCGACAAACTCCTTGGCCACCAGATTCATTCCATCGGCAAATGAACTGATAATCGCGAGATCGGCCGCACGGTAATAGACGGCCAATTCCTCTGCCCCAATCTGAACTGGCAAGAGTTCAATAGGCTTCCAACGATCAAAGCCATATTTGGCGTTGATCTGCTCGACCTTTTTTTTAACCTGCTCTCCATACGCCTGATATTCCGGCATCGCAGTCCGGGTGGGGGGCGCAATTTGCAAAAAAGTAAACTTTCCGCAATATTGAGGATCGTTCTTCAGAAAGATATCAATCGCTTCAAACCGATTTAAAAGCCCTTTTGTATACTCCAACCGATCAACCCCTACGCCCAGAAAGCCGGTTGATTTCAGCCCCAGGTGTTGACGCAAGCGAACCATTTCTTCATCAATTTCGGGACGGGTCGCTAAATGCATCCAGACCTCGGTGTCAATACTGGCCGAGAAATTTTGTACTTGAGTAGGATGATCGCCCTCAACAACATGGGTGGAATAATCAATCGGAAGGCCCAATTCCTCGCGAACGGCCTCTAAAAAATGGTCCCGGTCAGAAGGGGTTTGAAGTCCGATCAAATTACAACAAAGCAGCGATTTCAATAACTCCCGCCGACAGGGTGCCGTACGGAAGATATCGTAGAAAGGCCAGGGAATATGCCAAAAGATCGAGAGAATGGCATCAGGCCGACGCTCTCGAACCATACGGGGGACACACGATAGGTGATAATCCTGAATCCAAACAACCGGAGAGCGATGTCCCCGCACCTCTGAAAGAATGGCCTCAGCAAAACGAAAATTGGCCTCTTTATAATACTCCCAGTCCTTTTCTAGAAAATGGACACGATCCTGCATATTATGGAAAAAAGGCCAGAAAAACCGGTTCGAGAAGCCATGATAATAATGCTCGACCTCTTCTTGTGTTAAGCGAACCCGTTTTAGGGTATAGCTGGGTTTGTGGGGTGGAACGGCAATTTTCCCTTCTGAATCGGTGACTTCCCAGTCGGCGTTACCTGATCCCCAGGCCACCCATACCCCCCCTATGGCCTGCATCACGGTATCGAGAACAGTGGTTAGGCCGCCGCCACCACGTTCTACCCGAATGCTTCCGCCGGACCGATAATGGGCATACGGCTCTCGATTGGAGACAACGACGAGAAAGCGATCTCGCAGGTGTTCTTTGGCAAATCCACTGAGTGTCCCCCGATTCCACATGGCGCTCAGTTTATATCTTTTTAATGAGTAACACAAGAAATATTTTATAAAAGTAATCCTCATGCTAAGAGTGGGAGTTATTGATTTATAAAGGATAAAATGCAGTGACAGGGGTTACATTCATACCGGTTTGACCTTCTATTCTTAGAACGCAAAAACGATTAAAAAAAGGTTGCTTACGCCCTTAAAGGATGGTACGATGTGGCCACGGGAGGCCCTCCTTTAGGGAGAGGCCAGGCCCTGTGCAATGGAAACTTACGAACCCCGCCAGGTCCGGAAGGAAGCAACGGTCAATAAGCCATTTCAGGTGCTGCGGGTGTCTCTGACCTCTCCTTAAAGGAGTAGCCCCTCTAAAAACCTACTGCGCGGCCCAATTGCTGTGTTGCGCGGTGCTCAGAATCCTCATGTACACTACGTACATTGCGGTTCCTGTGCTTCGTGCGCCTTGCATGTGGGCCGCTCGCTACGGTTTTTAGAGGGGCCTAGAAGGGACACAAAAGCCAATCGGACGTGAAATCTCATATCTCAGCGCGACAATTTCGACCTCAGTCGTTTGAGGAGGTCGTGGGCCAGAGGCATCTGGTCCAGATTCTCACACAGGCCGTCCTACAAGAAAAAACGGCGCAGGCCTATCTCTTCTCCGGTATGCGCGGGGTCGGCAAGACGACCGTCGCCCGTATTTTGGCGAAGGCACTCAATTGCTCTGGTACGGAAACCCGCCCGCAGGCGACGTCCCGTCCCTGCAACCAATGCACTTCCTGTCAGGAAATTACCGAAGACCACGCCGTAGATGTGATTCAAATTGACGGCGCTTCCAATACCTCCGTTGACGATGTCCGTGAGCTTCGTGAGATTGCGAAATATCTTCCTCTCCGCGGAAAGTACAAGATCATCATTATCGACGAGGTGCACATGCTTTCCAATGCGGCGTTTAACGCCCTCTTAAAAATCCTGGAAGAGCCGCCCTCTCACCTCGTTTTTATCATGGCCACCACGGAGGCGCATAAGATTCCCGCCACCATCCTTTCCCGCTGCCAGCATTTTATCTTTCGCCGAATCACGCGGGTTGAAATGGAGGGTCAACTAAGAAAAGTCCTTGCTGAAAAAGGGATGACGATACCCCATTATGTCCTGACTTTTATTGTAAAGGCCTCTGAAGGGAGTATGCGGGATGCCTTGTCTCTCTTAGACCAGGTCCTCTCTTTCGGCGGTCAGGAGATCACAGAAGAAACCCTGTCTACCCTTTTTGGACGCGTGGCGGGAACCGTCTCTCATGCCCTGATCCGGGGGATTCACGAAAAAGATGCCGGTGCCCTGCTGTGTTTGGCACGAACGATTGAAGATGGCGGATACGATCTACGCCAGTTTCTTTTGGATTGGACGGAACACTTGAGGCATCTCCTTGTGATTCAACATGTCAAAAACGGAGAGGCGCTGATTGACCTGCCCGATGAAGAGAAGAGGGAAATCGAGAAAGAAAGCGGATTTTTCTCAAAAGAGGAGTTGCATCGTCTTTTTAGTCTGTTTATCCGGCTGCAGGAGGAGATTCGAAATGCGCCCCGCCCCCATCTTCTCTTTGAAGTCGCCTTGATGAAGTCAATCTTGTTGGCCGATCTTGAGCCGATTGAAAAAATTATCGCGCAATTGGAATCTCAACCACATACCGCAGTGACGACGGGGAACGTTCCCAATGCGAATTACGAATTACGAATTAAGAATCAAGGTCAGCCTGTTTCAACACCGGCTGCAGTGGCCGTACCCTTGCCGATCAAGACGGAAACAACAACCGCCTCGATGGAGAAATCACCTCAAGCAGGGGCGATGACGTCTGCATCTCCACAACGACCGCAGACGTCCTTACATCCAACGAAAGTGGTAAGCGGCTCCCCTTTGTTTGAAGGGTGGAGCCAGCTTCTACAGGAGGTCAAGAAAGAGCGTCGTGCGCTGGCCTCTTATCTCGAACAAGGCAAGGTGCTTGACATTACCGACCAAACCATTAAAATTGGATTTTCAGAAGAGGCCTCTTTTTTAATTTCGTTGATAGAAAAAGAGGAGAATAAAAAATGGCTGCATTCTCTTCTAAAGCATATTTTCAAGCGGGACATGCAAATGATACTGGTTCCCGCGTTGGAGGTCACTGCTCCCAGGGAGAAAGTCACTGATCCAAGGGATCATCCGCTGGTGCGAGAGGCGTTAAGGGTATTTGAGAAGGCCGTCATTACAACGTAAGGAGACCCATGAATAAAAAACTTTTAGGCGATATGTTAAAACAGGCCCAGGCCCTTCAGGATAAAATGGCGAAGGCACAGGAGGAGGCCGCGCAAAAGACCGTAGAGGCCTCTGCAGGGGGGAATATGGTGACCGTAGGAATGAATGGGAAGCAGGAACTCCTCTGGATCACCCTGGACCCGGAGGTCGTAAAATCGGGTGATATCGAAATGTTACAGGACCTCATTGTCGCCGCCGTGAATGAAGGGGTAAGGAAGAGCCAGGAATTTATGTCTGAGGAAATGAAGGAACTCACCGGCGGAATGAATATTCCTGGACTCTCAGGTCTTTTTTAAGCCGCCAACGGCCGGAACGCCGGCCGCGGGCGGAAGCGAGCGGACCACTCCCGCAGGCGTCGTTACGCCCGTTGGTTGCGGTGGGCCAGACAGGGTCATAATCTAAGCAAAAATGTGTATGTCATCAACAAAGGGTTTCAAGGAGAAAAGGGCCTATGGATCATAAAGGGGTGTTCGAGGCCCTTATTGAACAGTTGATGCAGTTGCCTGGGGTGGGCAGAAAAACGGCGGAGCGATTTGCCTTTTTCATTTTAAAAATGCCGTCGGAGTCCGCAAAGAAGATTGCGACTGCCATTATTGATACCAAGGAGAAATTGTTCTTCTGTAGGGTGTGTAATAACATGACGGAGGAAGAGACCTGCCGTATCTGCCAAAGCAGCGCACGTGATCATCAAAAGATTCTCGTGGTGGAAGAGGCGAACACGCTAGCCGCCATTGAAAAATCAGGGGAGTACAAGGGGCTTTATCACGTGTTGCATGGCACCTGTTCGCCCCTCACCGATCATGAAGGAGGCAATGCCGCGGTAAAGGGCCTGATCGAGCGTGTTCGAAACGAGTCAAATCCTATTTTGGAGGTTATTTTGGCCACTTCGCCCAACATTGACGGGGAGGCAACCGCGCTTTATATCACCCGTTTGATCAAACCCTTTGGTGTCAAAGTGACTCGAATTGCTTGTGGTGTCCCTGCCGGTAGCGATATTGAATATGCCGATGAGGTTACCTTAGTAAAATCCCTGGAAGGCCGGCGCGAGGTCTATTCTTAACTTGCCGACGGGCAGGGGTAAATGGGACAGCTCCCGTGGGTCGCTGTGGGTTTACAGATACGATTACACTAAAATTGTCTACTCAAAAAACATATTAAAAACTTGATAGACAAATAACACCGGGTTATTGTTCCATCCGGCTATGATCTCCCATATTGAAGCCCCTTGTCTCCAACCAATATCCTATGAAACGATTAGCCATCTTTGCCCATTATGATCCACAAGGTGAGATTAGGCCATATATCCTCTTTCACCTCAAAGCCCTCCGCGATTGCTGTGAGCGTGTGATCTTTGTTTCGACTGCAGCGTTATTGGATCAGGAGATGGCAAAGGTGTCAGGCCTATGCGATGAGGCGTCGCTCCGCCCCAATGTAGGGTATGACTTCGGGATGTGGCAGTTTGTGCTTGCCAAGACTGATCTTACTGTATGGGATGAAATTATACTAACCAACTCCAGTGTCTTTGGGCCGTTCTGGCCGCTTACGGATGCCTTCCAACGAATGGCCGATCAACCCTGCGATTTTTGGGGAATGACGGATAGTTACCAGCACGATTGGCATATACAGAGTTATTTCTTAGTCTTTCGTCATAAGATCATCCAATCCAAGGCATTTTCTCTGTTTTGGCAATCGGTTCTTCCGTATATGAACAAGGAACAGATCATTCGGAGTTATGAGGTGGGCCTGACGCAATACCTTATGGATGCCGGTTTTACCGCACGGGCGCTTGTGCCGACGTTGTCCCTTCTTCCCAAGGGGATACGGGGCCACCTTGTCAGGAAGTACGGACAGTACAGGAAGAGAGGCCCGACGATTATTTACCCAAAACAACTTTTACAAAGTGGCATGCCCTATATGAAGATCAGGCTCTTAAACAAAAGACCTGCCTTTGTGCAACGCACTTTGAGGAATATCCATTATGATTGGTCCTGGATTTCTCCCAACCCTCAGTAGAAGGCTGGGGTTATACAGAAACAAATACCTTATGACTGGGAGGATGTCCAATAAATTTTTCATTGACTCGGTTCCCATATTGGGGCGGCCTGTACAGCGCGTTGATCTCTTTTATCATGAAATGGTCGTTGATTAAATCATTTCTTATAAAAAAGGCATTGACGCCTTTGCTTTCACATCCAATACAAGTATACCCCTTTGATTCTCCCAAATTCACGAACGCCAAAAGGCTTGCGCCATAATAATCGGTGCCGTCCCACACGCCATTGGGATCATAAACAGCTGCTTTACTTTCACTCGGAGGAATACTGGCATTGTATTCGATGACAACGACACGCGGGCGATAATGATCGAGCGCCTTCCAAACCCAATACGTGTTGTAATCGATATCGATCGATAACAAATCAAATTCTTCTGGAACGTGATATTTTAAAAACAACGCATTAATATTTTCCGCCGTTATAACCTCTTTTTTCGTAGAAGCCTGCGTGTCATTGCTTCCATCCATATGTAAATAACGCCATCCTTTCTTTTCAATCAGGTAACGTGTATTGCATTCACGACCGTCTTCCACGCCAAACTCGACACAAAATTTGTCCGTCGCTCCGATCTTATAGAAAATTATTTTTAGAAGGCCGTCCTCGCCATTTTGAGAATAGATCCTTTGCTCAAAAAAGTTCAGGTTCTTGATTGTTTTATTCTTCATAAAAGACCAGGCAAAAATCCTCCTCATAAAATGATAAATGCTCCTAACCTGATTTTTCTGATGTTGTAGCATCCGACGATAAAGACCTACCCGTTATTCTTATGCCTGAGCATGGCGCGTTCCATATGCCGCAGTAACCTATCCCCCGCGTGTTTCAACGTCCAGAAATCCTGAATGACCCCTCTGGCTTCTTTTCTTAGCGAGACTTGCCTGTTCTAAGGAGCGCTTTAATTTCATTATGATTGCCTAGAAATGATACGAAAAGATCGGCCGGCCGGTCCTGAAAAATAAAACGTAACGCAAGGCTACCACGACATTCAAACAACTTATTGCCCAGTTTACGAATACCAAGGCCCATATGGGTGTGCGGCTGTCCAAAGCTTTCAGTAAGTGTACACAAGGCTAATAGGCACTCCACTCTTTCGTTTTTGGGTAATTCTCGCAGCCGTCGGAACACGTCAGGGTCTATAGAAAGAAGCTTAGCCAATCATCTTCCTTAGCTGTTCTACCGTGACGGTGATAAGTTTTCCAGAGCGTCTTAGTTTCTCGTAGCGTTTGTTCGTGGCTATTTGTAGCGCTGCGATCCGTTCTGGTGTCGCTTCGTATTCACGCTGCGCATAGTCTGTGGATTCTACCTCCACTTTGCGCAGGGCGATGATGTCTGCGCCGCAGACGATTCCAACATCTTCTCCTTGAGAAGCTGCAATCAGCCACCGGCTAAGGTTTTTTCTGGCATCCGTGATCGTTAAAGTCTTCATAGAGTCTTTATATAGTCTTTTTCTAGCCGTGTCAAGACGATGGTCTACAACCTTTGCATATGAACGCCTTCAGGTTTGTGCATGGCGCGCTCCATATGCCGAAGCAACCTATCCCCCGCGTGTTTCAACGTCCAGAAATCCTGAATAATTTCTCTCCCCCTTTTTCCCATCAATTGGCGCTTATCTTCATTCGAGAGCAGTTCGATGATCGCCTCGGCAAACTGGCACTCGTCCCGCTCCATAAGGAATCCACTTTCATTGTGGACAACACTTTCTCTGACGCCTCCTTCTTTTATAGCAACAATAGCCACGCCGCATGCCATCGCTTCTAAAGGCACAATACCAAATGGCTCCAGATAGGGGGTATAAAGAACTAGCTTAGCCCTATTGTAAAGTTGAACCAGTTCATCATTGGAGACTAATACTTTTATTTCTAATGCAATGCCAAAGTCGGCGGCCAGGTTCTCCAGATAGATTTTCCAGTCTTTATCAACGGTATTGGAAACGATAACAAACCGAGGGCGCATTTTAGGGGGAACGCGAACTAGAGATTTAACAATAAAATCGAATCCCTTGGCCGGAAAGCAGCTTCCAACAGACAAGACGAAGTTCTCCTTTGGGGTTTCAAGGGGTTTAAAGATATCGGATTCAACGCCAAGATAAGAAACAAAGGAATTCAGCCCATAACTCCTTAAGATAGCCTCCCTCGTATAGTAGGAATTGGTCAGAATATAATTTGAAAAAGAGGCGTTTTCTCTATCGATCTGCGATACCTTACGTACTTTAGAATAATATTGACGCGGCGTTCTTCTGACCAATTGAGGACAGTAAACGCCATTCTTCTTTTGAGAAATGGCCTGTATGATGACCTCTTCAATTCTTGAGGGTTGGTGGCAATAATACACGGTTGGTTTTTTAATGTATTTAAGAAAAAATGGCGAAAGCGTTTTTAAATTTTGGTCGCTGAGTACGACGTCGTAATCCTGTTTATTGATTACATCCGCAATATCTTGCTCTGTCTTTTCAAGGTACCCAAAAGAGAATTTTTCTGGAGGAAAGTAGTCACGAATGCAATACAGCAAACCGATAAGCGTTTTTTTGACTGGAAATACGAGAATCCTGCTAGCAACTTGCTGGAGCGGTGAAAATGCATCACCATGAGTAGATGGCGTATAAACATCCACTACATGTCCGGACAGGGCCAGATATTTAACAAAGTTATATAGCGCCCTTTTACCCCCTCCGGAACTAATATCATGATAGACCGCGATTTTCACGGCATATCCGCTAAATTATGATAGGGTTTACGGTGTAAATATGACATTGTCCTGTTGTTCATCGCATCCCAGTTCGTCAAATAGAATATAAAGCGTGTCAATGGGGTACCGAACAAACTTGCTCCTACGCCACACCCAATAGTCTGACCAGATACTTTTCGCAATGTTGCAAAACTGCTCCTGGGTCATTCCGGCCCGCTTAATAGCGTATGGCCAAATCTCTGATACTACTGGAATCCTCTTTGACAGAACGCTTTTTGCCCCCATAAAGGCATATCCTTCATAACCTTGCACATCAATCCAAAAGAGCGCAATATCCTGTGTAAATGACTGCGGTAAGTTTGCTAACAAATTCTCTAATGTATCAGATTGAACCGTTATAAAACGACGTGCTGATTCGTGATACAACTCAACGGAATCAGAGTCGATAGAATGAGAATCCATCCGAACGCGATGGTCACCGCCGTTATTCTCGCTTAGCTCAAATGAAACCTTACCTTTTTCATGTGAGGCTGCAAAAGGCAGACAGACAACCTTTTCTGTTAATCCATTCAGAAGGACATTACGTTGCAGTAACGAGAAATTTCGCGGTTCAGGCTCAATGGCGATTGCCTTTTCCATTTCTCCTGTATGAAGCATACCTACTGAGGTTATTCCAATGTTTGCGCCAACATCTAAAATGGTTCCTTTCCCTTTTGGCGGACATTTCTGAATGCTCCGGAGAAATGTCATTGCATTCAACATAAAGTCTAATTCAAAGTGCCCATTACAATAGAGGGATTTACCAATAAACTCATCTTCCGTTAATATGGTGAAGGTTCCTTGTTGCGTAGAAACGGTCATCGATTTCATCGATTTGCGAAACGGACTGCCGACTTCCCAAAACAGAAATCGCAACTTTCGGGATATTCGCTTCAGCCTGTAGCGAACTCTTGTTCGTAGGTGTGTAAAAAATTTTTTCATCAATTGGCTCTTTGTACTACAAACATGCTATCCTGCCAAACACAAGTAAAAGGGCGATTGTTACCGGCCTGCCGGGCCGAGTCTATAGCGAGAACAGCCATCTCCTCAATGGCATCCCAAATAGCGTCAAATGGCATCTTTGCTGCTCATCTGCTCCTGCCGATTTCCTTGCCATGTTGTTCAGTTCCAATTCATGGCGTTATGGGTATCACTCATTGAAAAAGGGGGCCGTTACGACACAAATTATTTCTCTTTGTAAAGCGCACTATTTTAACCACCGCTTTGTTTCTTTTTTGTGAAGCATTGCCAGGATGACAACCGACTGCTCGCAAATCCGGTAGTAAACCCGATAGTCACCCACCCTTAATCGGTACAAGGTTGGGCTGAATCCACTCATCCTTTTGATTCTGGTTTTAACGGGCCTAAAGGGCAGGGTCGAGAGATACCTTTGTATCTCCTCCAGAATACGTACACGGCTTTCTTTTGGAAGAAACTCCAAGTCCCGTTCTGCCTCGCGATTAAATTGGATGAGGAATTTCTCACCGCTCACCGGGCCTTCTCGCGTTTTAAAAGAGCGGTTAGCTCTACGCCCCCGTCCTTTAAATAGTTCTGCCAGCGCTTTTCGATTTTTGCCTTAAACTTTGGGTCATGTTCCAATAAATAATCTTCTAACTCGTCCTCGCCCAGGTGGTGGATAACCGCCGTTGGTTTTCCGGACCGTGTAATCACAATATCTTCCTTCTCAGAGTGCTTGAGGTACCCCGATAATTTATTTTTGACCTCTGCAACAGTGGCAAGCTTCATTCTTCCCCTCCCCCTTCTTATTTTTTATGGGCACCTCTAAAAACCTACTGCGCGGCCCAACCGCTGCGTTGCGCGGGCATGACGACGCCTGCGGCGCTCGGAATCCTCATGTACACTGCGACCATTGCGGTTCCTGTGCGTAGTAGCCCTTGCATTTGAGCCGGAAACGGCAGGTTTTTAGAGGTGCCCTTATGTCCACGATTATAGCCATAGGCACCTTGGGTTATCAATGGGTTGAAATACATCTCTGCTTGGTTATGGCTAATCTGCGGACGGGCGGAGGCGAACGGACAGCTTCCGTTGGGCGAAACGATGCCTGCGGTCTCTGTGGACTTGCTGATGTCATTACACTAAAAATTATCTACGAAAAAAACGTAGATGTCACCAACAGAGAATCTATAGCGTTGCCTACAAGTTTTGCGTGATCTTCTTAGTCGCCTCTTCTACAACGCCAATCAATCTTCTAAGATGAGGCAGGGAAATGGAGAGCGGCGGCATTAACACAATGACGTTCCCCAGTGGCCTCAACAGAACGCCATTTTTCTTGGCCTCTTCGCAGACTTGGTGGCCGATCCTACGTGTAATTGGAAAGGGGGTCTTATTTTTTTTGTCGGCGACTAATTCAATGCCAACCATCATTCCGGCCTGCCGAACCTCTCCGACATATTTCCACCGTGCTATCCTGCGTAACTCTTTTTTAAGAAGACTGATCTTGGGTTTGAGCTTTTTGAGCACCGCTTCTTTTTCAAAAATCTCAAGGTTAGCAATAGCTGCCGCGCATCCTAATGGATTCCCGGTATAACTATGGCCATGAAAGAAGGTTTTGAATTCGGAAAAATCTCCCAGAAAGACGTCGTAGATCGCTTGTGTGGTCAGTGTCGCGGCCAAGGGCAAATACCCGCCGGTGATTCCTTTAGATAGTGCCATTAAATCGGGGGAGACGGCTTCTTGTTCACAGGCGAACATCTTGCCGGTTCTGCCAAAACCGACGGCGACCTCGTCGGCAATCATAAGGATATTATAGCGCGTACAGAGGGCACGAATTTTCTTAAGATAGCCCTTTGGGGCAGTAATCATCCCTGCGGCGGCTTGCACCAGCGGCTCGATCACCAATCCAGCGACTTCATGGTGGTGTGCAGAGATGGTCTTCTCGACCTCATCCACACAGGCCATCTGACAGGACGGATAGCTCAGGTGAATGGGACAGCGATAGCAATAGGGCGCGGGGACTTTGATCGTATCAAACAGCAATGGCTGATAGAACGAATGAAAAAGATTGATCCCTCCAAGCGAAACCGAACCAATGGTATCGCCGTGATAGGCCGAGGAAAAGGCAATAAATTTTTTTTTGCCAGGCTGCCCTCGATGTTTCCAAAAACCAAACGCCATTTTCAACGCGACTTCTACCGCCGTTGATCCATTATCGGAATAAAAAACCTTTGTTAATCCTGGTGGGGCAATCTGAACCAGTTTTTCAGCAAGTTGAATAGCAGGAAGATTGGAAAGCCCAAGCAATGTAGAGTGAGACAATTTGTTAATCTGTGCAATCAGCGCCCGATCAATCCGCTTCTTGCGATGTCCATGCAGATTGACCCAAATAGATGACGAGCCGTCCAGATAGGTCTTTCCATCAAGATCGGTGAGTGTATCTCCCTTTCCTTCCACGATAATAGTGGGGTCGGCTTCTACCCAGTCTTTCATCTGTGTAAAGGGATGCCAAATATATTTACGATCTTTATTAGCCCAGTCGTTCATTCGATCTATTTAGTGCCTGAACGGAACCCCCCATTTTTGTCATTGCGAGGAGCGTTTTTTGCGACGAAGCAATCTCTAACGCCGCGATAGTAGTCAACATCGGATTGCTTCGCTACGCCCGCAATGACAACAAAGTAGCCTTTTCGTTCAGACACTATTTAATATAATCAGAAGACGGCAAGCAAGGGGCGCTCTGCTTGATTTGATCAAATAGTTAATCTATAGTATAACTATGATAAAGATCAATGTTTATGAAGCAAAAGTTCATCTTTCCAGGTATCTTGCACAGTTGCAGAAAGAGAAGACGATCTTAATCTGTAAGCGAAATGTTCCGATTGCCGAGCTTCGTCCCCTGATTTCCGCGCGAGTCAAGAAACGACCTGTCGGGCTGGCAAAAGGAGATCTCCGACTCACAAAAGATTTTTTTAAACCGCTTCCTGATGATTTTGTCCGGGCATTTGAAGGGAAGGAAACCACTCGGTGAGAGTCCTTCTTGATACCTGTACGTTTCTCTGGATTGTCCTGGATTCGGAGGCATTATCGGGTCAGGCCAGGGAAATCTTTGAAAATCCTGAAAATGATGTCTATCTGAGTACGGTCTCCACATGGGAGATTGTGGTTAAACAAACCCTGGGCAGGCTTCATCTTCCGGAGTCTCCAGAACGGTATATTCCTCGCCTTCGCGAAAAACATGGTATTGATTCGCTTTCTCTGACAGAAGAAACAACGCTTTATCTGGGCAGGCTGCCGCACATTCACCGTGACCCCTTTGATCGCATGTTGGTCTGTCAGGCGATTATTGAAGGGCTGGTTCTTCTGACCCCCGATTCAGGCATCACACAGTATCCCGTTCGATCCATCTGGTAAACGACAGAACTTTTTCTGATTTTTTTTGTATAACGATGTCTGCATGCCCACAGTAACCCGCAGGCGGCGTCCCGCCCAACGAGAGCTGTCGTTCGCTTCCGCTCGTAGCAAGGTCACGGCATAGTTGAATATAACATGTTGAAATTAGAATGGAATGGTCAATAATCAAACCAAGCCATTTTCGTCATTCCCGAATGGTTCTATCG
>SBBA01000222.1 GCA_005239925.1 Candidatus Troglogloeales bacterium
ATTCCGGCAATGTTTAAGCCGGAGTCCCCCCACCCTTCCCTCCCCCGCTCGCGGGGGAGGGTTAGGGAGAGGGGGGCTGGATTCCGGACAGAGGCATTCCGGACGGGAAGCGGAGTTTTCGTTCAGACACTATTTAATATCTTCTTCGATTTCTATGCCGCTTTGCAAACTGTAAACGCTGAGTCCGTTCCTTGTAATGCCACAGGGCGTGTGTTAGCATCGGCCTCTGGTCGCCTGCCCCGATGGCGATCCTCGTGTGTGTGACGGCAAAACTCCGACGTGCCTTGCAATGATAGATGATGGAACCAATCACGTTTACATTTTCCGCGTTGATGCTACTGGCCAAAGAGAGCGGCCTGACCGGCTTTGCAAAAGGCCAGTTACAAAGGGTACTGGAAGACCTGGCTCACGGGAAAATCCAGGACACGATTGCCAACCGGTTTCTGTCCAAATTCTTTACGCCTGACATCGAAAAGGCGTTTCAACATGCGTTTTCCGAAATTGCCCCCAAAGACAAACAGATCGGCAAAAAATTTCTTCTGGCGTTTTTGACTGACCCCATCACCCGTAATGCAATGGCCGACATGCAAAACGGGACGCCACCCCCGGTCGAAACGCTACACGGTGTTCTGGCAAAACTGGACCTTCCCAAGGAAGCGATTCCCGACCTGGCAAAGCGGCTTCTGACAGGTCTGTATCAGGAGTTTTGCAAAATCCCGAATCTGGCGGATCAGGTGATACTGACCTTGCCGGCAAAGCTCGGAGGAATCGAAAAAAAGATTGATGTCCTTCTGGACAGGGTCACTCCCACCGCTAAACCGCCCGATTTTTTTGTGCCGGAGCTGCCAGGCCATTTTGTGGGTCGTGAAGGTCTGCTAACGACGTTGACCGACCGCCTGGTCACCCAGCCGGGGGGTGTTTCGCTCACCGGCATGCAGACGGTCGGCATTTACGGCATGGTGGGTGTCGGCAAAACATTGCTGGCCTTAAAATTTGCGCACGAGCAAAACCGGCTGGGCTGTTTTGATGGCATCTACTACCAATTCTGCGGCGACGATTCCTTAGAAGTCGTTGCCGAGGGCTTGGCCAAACAACTGGGTCTGCAGGTATCCAATCTCTCCCCGGACAAGCTTTTGCAGACGGTGAAGCATCACTTGTCGCAACGGCGCGCGCTGCTGGTGCTCGACGACGTGCGTGATCCGGCCATTGGCGCACTGCTCCCCGGCGGGCGGGTCTCCACGCTGATCACCACGCGAAAAAAAGACCTCCCTTTTCTTTCACAACATCCTCCGTTAGACGTGGACGAGTTTACCAAGGAAGAGGCCCTGCAACTTTTTAGCGAGATGCTGGGGGCAAAGCTCAAGGGCCACGAAGGTCAGGCGGCCCGGATTGCCGACGCCCTTGGCCGGTTGCCCATTGCCATCAGTGTGGCCGCCGGCCTTTTACGTGATGACGTGCGTTGGACCTTTGATCGGTTATTAAACGTGCTGGAACAAAAGCGGGAAGACGGGATGACCCACCTCCAACACCGCGACCGTAACATTTCAGAACTGTTCAACACGGCCTTTGACCGGCTTTCTCCCGATGAAGAACAATTGCTCTGTGCGATGGCCGCCTGCGCGGAAGAAGGCTTTCCGTTCAACCTGGCTGCGGAGGTTGCCGGACTGACCGACACAAAAGGGGCGCCCAACCCAGCGGCCTATGCCGGTTTACAGGCCCTGGTAGACCACTCGCTGGTGCGTGAGATGAACCGGGAGGAACAATGCTATTTCTTGCACACGCTGGTCCGGCAAAATGCCCGCAACAGGGGGCCGTTTGTTGCGGTGTCCGCCCAACACGAAGAATGCGTGACGGCGCGTTTTAAAACCTGGGAGAAAGATTGGCAGGCCTGCGCAGGCATCTTAGGCGAGGCGCGCGAAGTAATCCGGCGCTCCGTCCAGAACCAGAACCGGCAATTGGCTGACGGGATTGCTTACAATGCATTCAACCTGGCGTGGCGAATCGGCCGGATGACCGAAGCCTCGGATGTCATGTCAGATTACCAGCGACTGGCTGAGGCCTTAAACGACAAAGACAGCCTGCAAATCAGCTACGGCAATCAGGCCCTTATCTTACAGGACTGGGGCCGACTCGAGGAGGCGATGCAACTCCACAAAAATCAGGAAGCGATTTGCATCGAGCTGGGGAACATCAGTAGTTTGGCTTACTGTTATTGGGGAATGGCCAGTGTCCATGAGCAAAAAGGTGAAAAGCCTGCGGCCAGACAACACGGCGAACAGGCATTGGCACGTTTTAGAACGTTGAATATGCCGCTGGAAACGAAGGCAGTGGAAGACTTCTTAAAAGGGTTGTAGGGTTCTATCAATGCATTGGTGTTGTCGTCATTCCCGAATGGTTCTGTCGGGAATCCAGGGACCCTCTCCCTAACCCTCTCCCGCTTGCGGGGGAGGGAAGGGTGGGGGGATTCCGGCTTAAAGATTGCCGGAATGATGTGACAGGACGTTACTTTTGTTACAAGGCCGTTAATAGTCTCAGCTTGAAGACTAATTGGAATAAGTGCAAAATAGAACTAACATTCGTCATACTGGCGGAGGCCAGTATCCAGGTCCCCCACCCTTCCCTCCCCCTCGAGGGGGAGGGTTAGGGAGAGGGTGGATTCCGGCTAGTACTATGACAATTTAGTTTTGCTACATTAATGAGAGAGGATTCTACTGTTAGGCAGCGTAAATAAATAAAGGTTACAACGTTATTGAGCATAGGCAGTCTTACCGACGGCCGTGTCACCCTGAGCCTGCCGTGTCACCCTGAGCCCGTCGAAGGGTGATGGTTCGACAGGCTCACCATGACATTACAGACTCACCATGACATTACGGATGACACTCACCAGATAGGTTGATACCTTTATTTATTTACACTGCCTTAGGTCGCACGATGAAAAAACAAACGACCGTCATTCCGGCGTGCTTCTAGCCGGAATCCAGAATCTTCATAAAGGCTGGATTCCGGACAGAGGCATTCCGGAATGACAAGAAAATGTTTCGTAATTAATCATCATAGTACTAGTATAACAGGGGGTAATGTTTAAGTTCATTCACGCATCAGATGTTCATTTAGATAGCCCATTGCGGGGGTTATCCCACTATGAGTCTGCGCCAGCTGCGGCCATTCGCAACGCATGCCGAAGGGCCTTCGAGAACCTTGTCGCTCTGGCCATTGAAGAAAAGGTTTCATTCGTTCTATTGGCAGGCGATCTCTATGACGGCGACTGGAAGGATTACAGTACCGGTATATTCTTCAGCCAACAAATGGGCCGATTAGGCCAACATAACATATCGGTTTTCACCGTTGCTGGAAACCACGATGCCGATAATCGGATTACAAAAGCCTTGGCCTCCCCTGCTAACATGAGGCTTTTGTCCCCTCAGAAGGTTGAAACGATAAAACTTGATGATCTCGCGGTTGCCATTCATGGGCAAAGCTTTGGAACACAGCATATTTATGAAAATCTTGCCGCGGGATTTCCTACCGCCGAAAAGGGGATGTTCAACATCGGCCTGCTTCATACCAGCCTGGATGGCCGCGAGGGCCATGCGCCGTATGCCCCCTGCTCCATAGATGACCTGAAATCCAAGGGGTACCCATACTGGGCCTTGGGCCATATTCATCTACGGGAGTTTGTCTCAAAAGACCCGTGGATTGTGTTTCCTGGCTGCATTCAAGGGCGTCACATCCGAGAAACCGGCGCGAAAGGATGTGTCCTTGTCACCGTCGAGAACGGCGCGGTAAGCGATGTAAAATCCGTTCCACTCGATGTCTTGCGTTGGGCACTTTGTCCTGTCGATTTAACCGATGTTGCGGAAATGAGAGAGGTGTTGGACTGCGCTCGAAAGGCCATCGAAAAGGAACGCGCGTCCGCAGAGGGCCGTCCCATTGCCACACGCATCCGCTTTGAAGGCGCAACCCCAATGGCCAATACGCTCGCGGCCTTTCCGGAACGATTGGAACAACAAATCAAGGCGCTTGGCGCGGAGATTGCCGGTGATGATTTGTGGATTGAGCGCGTTGAAAACGCCACCGTCGGCAAACGCGATTTGAATGCGACGTTGTCTGATGACGCGGCATTAGGAAAACTACTCAAGGAAATATTGGCGACGCCCGGTCATCCTGACGAAATCGATGGACTTAACGATGTGATTGCCGACCTGAGGCAAAAAATTCCATCTGAGGCCTTAGCAAATTCCGTCTTGAACCTCGATGACAATCGAACGGTCGAGCGTTTGGTTGAGGAGGCCAAAAAAATGTTGGTGGGCAGGTTATTGACGGTGGAAGGGGCAAAATGAGAATTGACCGCCTCGACTTCATCGCCTATGGCCCTTTTACTCAGAAATCATTAAATCTATCCGCCGGGGACGCGGGGCTTCACCTGATCTATGGGAACAACGAAGCGGGAAAGAGCACCTCATTAAGGGCGCTCACCGCGTTGTTGTTTGGCATTCCAAATAGTACGCCAGACAATTACCTTCACTCAAACCCGCAACTGCGAATGGGTGGAACGCTTAGGCTTTCAAACGGCGAAGCCATTGCCTTTGTTCGGAGAAAAGGAACGAAAGGCACCCTCTTAGAACCCGGCACGGACGCCGTCCTGGACGATTCGGTTTTATTCCGGTTTTTGTCCGGGGGGGTTAATGAACCCCTTTTTATGAAGCTGTACGGAATAGACCATGCCAGACTGGTCGCCGGGGGTGAGGAACTATTGAAGCAATCCGGCGATATCGGACAAGCCTTATTTAGCGCGGCGAGTGGCACGGAAAATCTCCGCAAAATATTGTTGGATCTGCAAAGTGGCTCTGAAGAACTGTTCAAGCCAAAAGCCTCTACCAAACGGGTGAACCAGGCGATATCTCATTTTAAAGAAGCCCAAAAACGAATCAAGGATGCAAGTCTCCCTGTTGCGGAATGGAAAAGACTGCAAAAAGAGCGAGAGGATACCATTTCTGCCATCCGACAGGTTGAGAGTCATATCGATTCAAAGGGCAAAGAAAAAAGCCGTTTAAATCGCGTCAATCGCGTAAAGGGCGCATTGGCAGAGCGCCGTAACATCGTAGCCCAAATTGAAGCGATGGGAGAGGTATTGCTTCTACCGGAGGCGTTCGACGAAAAACGCAAAACCGCGAGTAACAATCTGCAAAAAGCCAGTGCCGACCGAGAAAGGGCCGAAGCCCGGTTATCTCAATTAAAAAAGGAGTCCGAGTCGTTGAATGTCCGTAACGAATTGCTTGATAACGAAGAAGCCATTTTAGCCCTTTACAAAGAGTTGGGCGCGGTTGAAACGGCCAATAAAGACCGGCCCCAGCACGATGGAAGACGGCGTCAGTTACAGAGTGAGGCGGCACAACTGCTCCTCGGCGTGCGTCCCGATCTCGGTATCAATGACACCGACTCGTTACGACCGTTGATCAACAAAAGAAAGTGGATCGCAAGTTTAGCGCAGAAACAGGGCCTCCTGACTCAAAAGAAAGAAAAGGCCGAGGCCACCCTGCGAGACGTCGAAGAGGAGAGAGAATCCATCAAGAAGGAACAAGGGAAATCCTCTCAATCGCGTTTGGATCTGAGCGGATTAAAGGCGGCGGTTACATCGGCGCGCAAATCCGGTAACCTTGAGCAGCGATGGGCTGATTCACAAAAGCGCGTCTTAGAGAATAACGCCGCCTGTGCACGTGAATTTGAAAGACTCGGAAGATTTTCCGGAACACTCGAAGCCCTTTCAAAAGTGGCCCTGCCGGTGTCTGAGACGCTGGACCTATTTGAAAAGAAGCTGGATGCGCTGTCTGAAGAGATAAAGAATGATCTCCGCAGACAAAAAGAGCTTAAAGAGGAGCAGAAACAGGCAGAACAGGACTTAAAAACGCTGCTATCAACCGGCAACGTGCCAACCCTTTTGGAGCTTGAAGAAGCGCGAACGGTACGGAACACCGGATGGAATCTGATAAAGCGTAAGTATATCGAAGCCACGGAGGTTGAGAAGGAGATCATGGCGTTTGCGCCGGATTCCGATCTCCCGAAATTATACGAACAAAAAGTGGATGCTGCAGACCAGGTATCGGATCGGCTTCGGGCAGCCGCGGATCAGGTGGTAAAACGGGCAAATCTGGAAGCAAAAATTGAAGGCGTAAAATCGCGTCTAAACGACATCACGGAAGAAATCCGAAGGTCGAATGAAGACCAGGAAACCCATCAAAAAGAATGGCATGCCCTTTGGATACCGTTGGGGATTGATCCTGGGACTCCAAAGGAAATGAAACAATGGCTTCTGAGGGTAGACAAGCTGCTATCAAACGTTCAGGCGGCCAATGCCGTTTCCAGTGATGCGAAGAAACTCGCCGACGATTGTAAAGACCTCAAGGCGTCCATCTCTCTGCAGATATTACAATTCGATGATGCAATCGATCTGACAAAGATGAGCCTTGAAGCCATGATCAGTCTGTGCGAACAACGCATTGAACGAGAAGAAGCCGCGCTGACACAGAGGCATCAATTGGAACGTTCCCTGGACGATACAGAAATGCGTATCAAAAAAGTGCGTGAAGAACGGAAGGCCATCGAAAACGATAACGTCTCCTGGACAAAGGAGTGGCGTCAGGCCATCGAGGACTTAGGGTTAGGGAATGTCCATCCGGAACAGGCGGTTGAGGCCATTGAACGGCTATTGGAATTTTTTCAAAAATTCGACGAATCAGAAAAGTTAGGCAGACGCATTTACGGAATAGATCAGGTTGCGGAGGAATTTGAAAAGAAAGTATTCGCGTTTGCCGATCGTATGGGTATAAAAAGAGACGGCCAGGAGGCAATCATCGTTGCAGCAACGCTCAATCGTGACATGATTGAGGCGCGTGAATCACGGGCAAGCCTCAAAAAGATAAACCTCCAGGAAAAAGAGATCAAAGAAGAAATCAAAGCCGCTGATATAACGATTCAAATGGCACAGGAGCAGCTTGTTGCATTGAGAAATCAGGCGGGTGTTGAGGCGGACAGTGCATTGGAATTTGCCAGTGAAAGCTCACGAAAAAAACGTGAGTTGCAACAGAAACGGGATACGCTTGAACAAGAACTCATCCGCAATGGGGATGGCTTAAGCCTTGAAGAATTGGAGCAAGAGGCTATCCGGTCGGATATCGATGCCATTGAGGGTAAACTGGCGCAGGTTTCCTCCGAACTAAAAGAGCTTCAAACAAACCGGGACACGTTACGCGACCAACTCCAAACGATTCAAAACGAGATCAAGGCGCGGGATGGCAGCGCCGCCGCAGCCACCGCATCAGAGGAGGCAGAGCAGCATCTTGCCGCCATGGTTTCGGGTGTCGAACAGTATCTTCGCCTGAAAATCGCCGCGCTTATTCTTCAACAACAAATAGAGGACTACCGAAAAGTCAATCAGGCGCCGGTTCTGGCAAGGGCGGGCGCACTTTTTTCCAGACTTACCCTGGGGTCTTACGCAAGTCTTCGGGATGAACTCGACGAAAGCGGCAAGCCCATTCTGGTCGGTGTGCGCCCCAATAATAAAGAGGTATGGGTTGCTCGGATGAGCGACGGAACCCGTGACCAGCTTTACCTATCACTCCGCCTTGCTACCCTTGAGCAACATCTAAGCAAGGGAGAACCGATGCCCTTTATTGTGGACGACATTCTTATTAGCTTTGACGATGATCGTACAAAGGCCAGCCTGGAGGTCTTGGCGGAATTGGCGGGCCGTACGCAGGTTTTGCTTTTTACTCACCACAAGCGGGTTCTTGAACTGGCAGACTCGCTTAACGCGAAGGCAGGCATTTTCATACATGAGCTGGTATGACAAAACCATCTGAGGGCCAATCCGTCTTGATAGCGTTCTGCCCCTGTACATCCTAATGACAATCTGCTAGATTTGTGAACGAGTTACATAAGGTAACATCTGAGATATGGGCAAGGTTGGAGAAACACGGGTTAATTTAAAACGACTGCTGGAGGATATCCGGGATAGCTACCCGGTGCCGCTGGCCGAGGTGATCCTCACGGAACTTACGGCCAATGGCCTAGATTCCGGCGCCTCCTCGATCTGGTTTTGCATCGATGCACCGGGCAGGTCCCTTACTGTGATGGATAACGGTCGCGGCATGCAGGCCGCTGAGTTGTCCACCTATCACGACATCGCGGCCTCCACCAAGCTGCGGGGAAAGGGGATCGGCTTTGCGGGAATTGGGGCGAAGCTCGCGCTGCTGGTGGCGCAATCGGTGACCACGGAAACCAGGACGAGTCGAAAACATTTGGCCTCCTCCTGGTCCCTTTCCGGGCCGATGCGGGCGCCGTGGAAGATGATCACGCCCCCCGGATGGCTGAAAGAGTCATCGGGCACGGCGGTGCGCATTACCTTTCCCGAACAAAAATCGGAGGGGGAAGAGTTGCTGAATCCGCTGTTTATCCGGGACACCTTAATCAACCACTTTTCACCCCTGCTGGATGAAGAACTCTTAAAGCGGTTGGGCCGACTCTATGCCAATCGGATTTCCTTCTTTTTGGAAGATCGTCCCATTTTCCCTGATCCGTTGCAGGTAACGGCATCGCGTCGCTTTTTCTATGTCCATGTCGCCAAGACCAAAAGACCGGTGGGCGTTGGATTCCTGGTGACATCGGATCGGGAATTTCCCGAGTCGCAACGGGGGATTGCGGTTTCGACCTACGGGAAGGTTATTAAACGGGGATGGGAATGGATTGGCGTCAATCCGGTTCGACCCAACCAGATTACGGGCATCCTTGAAATTCCGGCGCTGGCCCAGGTGCTGACCACAAACAAGGCTGATTTTCTAAAAGATCAGGGCAGTCTCCGAATGTTCTATCGGTACCGGAAGGCCATCCAATCGGCCATTGAGCCGATACTGGCCGAACTGGGAGAGCAGCCCATTCTGCCACAATCGGCATCGCACAAACGGATGGGTTCAACGGAGCGTCTGGCGCTTCAGGAAGTTGTCACACAAATGGTTACCGAGTTTCCGGAACTCGAGCCTTTGGTGGGAATGCGGCGGAGCGCCGATGGCAAAGGGCCGACCTCTTTTCCCGAAACCTTTTCCAATACCCCTTTGTTTGCTGAAAACAGCCACCCCCAGGAAACGGCTCTTGTGCCAACGGAGACAGAAGTCTCTGCCGATGGCGTTGGCGAGCCGCCCCCCGCGTTGGCCCCTTCAGAAGGAGACATGGCTCCGATCGGAATTGATATAAAGGGGTTGTCCGTGGCCTCCTCGAAAGAAGGAAAAAGATCAAAACAGAACGCCTCTCTTTCGATTAGTTTTGAAGAGGATCCGCAGCGTTCGGCGTTAGGCTGGTTGGTTGATGAGACGCTTTGGATTAACAGCGGCCACCCTGCCTATAAAAAAGCGATGGAGATGGGACAGGAGCGGTATCACACGGTGATTGCGGTGGGTTGGATTTTGGCAACGCACGTCGGGAATGCAGAGGTTGCCGGCGAGTTCCTCACCCGCTACCTGGCCTGCTGGGGACGGAATTAAAGTAAGGCACGGAATCTACGCACAGGCGTTGGCATCCTGATCCCATCATTATTTCCTTTGACTCTACTTGGCCATGCCCATGGTGATGTCTCCCTTTTCCATCCTTCAAGCCGATAGAGTGTATCTCATTTGATTCATCTTGTTATCTGATTAGATACACTTTTCAGTAAAAGTCGCTATTGTCTTTATCCGTTTTCTTTCTCCTGCAAAAAAATAAAATGTCACGATCCACTTATAAATAAAGGGGATTTTCCATTCCTGTGTTTAGAAAACTGGCGTGAATGATTTTTTGGCATACTTTTCGCTTTAGCATATTGTGCAGAATTAAAATCCCACTCATGTAACGACTAGCCCTGCATAAGGCCGACGTGGGCTTTATAAAGGGGGAGTAAAACAATTTAAAAACAGGAGGAAGACTGATGAAATATCATATTAAAGGAAAAGTAA
>SBBA01000021.1 GCA_005239925.1 Candidatus Troglogloeales bacterium
ATCATTGAACGCCATCAGGCCCCATTTGATGTTTTTGTAGATGCCAACCATGTCAATCTTTCCTATCGTTTAATTACATTGGAATTTCTCCCGACGCTCAGTACTCGTTTCGCCAGTCTGGATGAGCAATCAACGACGGTCGGAGCGGAAAAGAACCTCTATGATCAAATCATCATCTCATCGGGCGTCTTTGCTGAATATGCAACCTCTTCCACGGTATTTGGCGAGCATATTGGCGTTGTTCCATTCGATAGGGAGGCGCCGTGGGACAAGAAAACACATGCCGAGATCAAGGCGGCCGTCTCCGATCATCGGCCCATATGGGCACAATTCCGAATCAATCTAGAAGACGATGATCTGCCCCTTTTAAAAAAGGATCCGTGAAGCAGGCGAAGATCGGTCTTTTGGGCGGCACGTTTAACCCCATTCACCTGGGTCATCTTCAAATTGCCCAGGCCGTTGCCAATCGGCTTCAACTCGACCAAGTCCTCTTTATCCCTACCGGGAAAACGGTTCATAAAAAAGCATTGGACGTGCTTGGTGGCGTCGAGCGATTAAGGATGGTGCGTCTGGCCGTAGCGCAGTATCCCTATTTTAAGGCTTGCGATATTGAAGTGAAGCGGCCCGGGCCATCCTACACCTATGATACCCTGGTTGCCCTGCGGCAGCGTTATCCAGGGCACCAGTTCTTTTTCATCATTGGAACAGACGCCTTTTCCCATCTATCCCAGTGGAAAAAGCCGAAGCCACTCTTGGAAATGACCTCTTTTGTGATTGTGCCTCGGATGGGTCACCCCTTCGCGCATTTGCCCGATCTCAAAATACTAAATGGGATCAATAAGACCCGCCTAATGGAATTGGATCAAAAAGAGAGAACGCGGTATACCTTTGCCACGCCGATGGGGACACGGCTTTATTTTATTCGTACCGCAGAAAAGCCGATTGCCGCGCGTGAAATTCGCCAACGTATCAATGAGAAGAAAAGTGTCGCGGCCCACTTGCCGCCTCCTGTATTATTCTATATAATGAAAAAGGGGTTATATCAGGTTGAGAGGCGCCATTCCTAAGAAGGTAAAACAAACCAAGGCCACCGCCTGGAGCGCCAGGAAAAAGGCGTTATATATCGCAAAGACAGCGCAAACAAAACAGGCCGAAGAGATCGTCCTGCTTAAGGTTGCGGCACTTTCCTCCATCGCGGATTATTACGTGATCTGTACAGCCGGTTCCGAGCCGCAGATTCGCGCCATTATTGATAGCGTTGGCATGGCCCTTCTAAAAGAGGGTATACGGCCTCTTAGCATCGAGGGGGCGCAGGTGGCACAATGGGTCATCGTGGATTACAACGATGTCGTTTTTCATATCTTCAGAGAAGAAGCCCGTCTGTTTTATAACCTTGATCGGCTCTGGTGCGACGCACCCAAAACCCTTATTGCTGATAAGCCTCTAAAAAGGAAGAAACCGGTTCTCTCTCCTAAAAAAAGAAAGTTGAGTTAATGCCGTTTCTCGTGCTTATTTTTCTCATTTTAATGGTTGTCGTTGGGTATTTCGCCCAACTCAATCCCGAGCGTGTAACGTTTCTAGTCACCCGCGACCAGTCTTATGACATCTCCCTAACTGCCCTGATTCTCTTTTCCGTTGCGGCTGGGGGCTTGCTGGTGATGATTACCTCCGGGGTGCGTCAAACCAAGGCCCTCTACTTAAACTGGACCTATCGCAAGCAGCAAAAAAAGATCACGCAGGTGGAGGATACCCATAAGGCGGGGGTCAACGCGTTTCTTTCAAAGCGGTACAAAGAGGCCATTGAGAAATTCGAGAAGGTTCTAACGATGAACCCCAACCATGTGAATACCCTCCTTCGGCTGGGCGAAATTTATCGGAGCCAAAAAAAATATCCCGAGGCGATTCAATTGCATCGCAGGGCAAAGATGGCCGACAACCAAAACACAGAGGTATTATTGCAATTGGCTTGTGACCTCGAGGCCGCCCGTGCCAAGGATGAGGCCGTGCTGGTACTCAAAGAAATCGTTCATCGGGACGAATCCAATCTAACGGCGCTAATCCATTTGCGGGATATTTATGTGCGACTGTCGTCCTGGGAGGAGGCCCATGCCATCCAGGAGAAGATTGTAAAGCTCCCGCTTTCGGATGAAATGCGTGCGGCGGAACAGGCCACCTTGATGGGAATCAAGTTTGAAAAGGGGATTGTCCTGTTGGGACGCAATCAGACGGACCCGGCACGAAAGGCCTTTAAGAGCGCCATAAAGATGAATAAGCATTTTCTTCCGGCCTATGTGAGTTTAGGCGAGGTATATGTCAAGGAAGGCCGGATTGCGCCTGCCATGACCTTCTTTGAAAAGGGATACGAGATCACACAAAATCTGATCCTGCTCCACCGGCTAGAAGAACTCTGTCTTGAGCTGGGGCAGCCGGATCGAATTCTTCAGGCCTATCAAAAGGCCTTAAGCAAAAACCCCACCTCTATGGCCCTGAAATTTTATCTGGGAAAACTGTATTACCGTCTGGAGATGGTGGATGAGGCATCAGACCTTCTCTATGAAATTGAAGGACAGGTACATCACTTTCCCGACCTTCACAAGATTCTGGGCAACCTTTATCTCAGGCGAGGAGAATTTCGGCAGGCTGCGGAGGCGTTTCGAAAGGGTTTGGATCTGAAAACGGCCGTCGTGGTACCTTATTATTGTTCGCTGTGTGATTACCAAACCACCCGATGGTCGGGCCGATGTGCCAAATGCGGCCAGTGGAACAGCTATGAGACCACACCGCTGATCACCGACAAAGAACAAAAAAGAGAGATCGTACCGGTGTCGCTTTCTTCCTTACAGGATTATTAGGGAGGGTCGCCCCTCTCGACTCCTCCTCCCTCCGAACCGGATGTGCGGATCTCCCGCATCCTGCTCTATGGTCTTCCCTCTATGCAGATTGACATGCAAGCCCGTGCCGAATTGCGGCACCCCTGCCCAGTGCCGATTCGATGAATCGGGTTTGTACTCAGTGTTCAAATCAAAAATAACCCCAATCCCTCTCCTGAACTGCCTTTTTAAATTTATTACGGAATCGTTGCAGGGTGCGGGCATGACTTGATCCGACCTTTTACACTGTGTTAGTTTCACGCAGTTTTTAGCAAAGGAGGATTATGCCAAACGTTGCATATGTAAATGGAAAATGGGTTGCATTACAGTCTGCAACCATTTCAGTTGAAGATCGCGGGTTTCAGTTTGGCGATGGGGTTTACGAGGTGATGCGAACCTACTATGGGCAGGTCTTTCATCTTACGGGGCATATAGAGCGGTTATTAGAGAGCGCGGACCAGGTACAAATTCGTCCCAGGGAGACGCCCGGCCAAATCCAAAAAATAATTGAGGCAGGTTGTAAAAAAACAGGTTATAAAGAGACCAAAATTTATGTTCAGATCACCCGTGGTATTGCGCCACGGCTTCATTCCTTTCCAAAAAATAACCGGCCCACGTCGGTCTATACCTTTCGTGAAATGACCGTCATTCCACAGAAAACAAGGAGCCAGGGGGTTTCAGTGATTTCGGTCGAAGACATTCGCTGGGGCCGATGCCATGTCAAGTCCCTGAACCTTCTTCCGAACGTTTTAGCGCGGGAGCAGGCCTTACAATCTGGTGCCTACGAGGCCCTTTTTGTTCGAAACGGATGGGTCTGGGAAGGGGCAGGAAGCAATCTGTTTGCCATCTTGGATCAACAGATCGTTACCCCTCCGAAAGGGCCGTTTCTGCTTTCAGGTATCACACGGGAACAGGTTATCCAATTAGGGCAAAAGATGGGGATGCCGCTACGAGAAGCCGAGATTTCTCTGGAAGACATCTACCGCGCAGACGAGGTCTTTTTAACGGGCACCACCATCGAAATTCTGCCCGTTGTCCGTGTCAATGGGAGAAAAATCGGCACGGGAAAACCGGGCAAAATCACCCAGCGCCTGTCTTCGGCCTTTGAAGAAGAGGTTCGCGTGCTCCACGGGCATCCTTAAAGGAGGGATTAATCCTGCCGGCCTTACTTCCTTCGTCTTAGATGCCAATCCCCCAAGAATTGGGGGGGTAATGGGGCTACAATCTCCTTGCTTTGCTTATGAATATTGGATACCATGCCGTTTGATAAACGACGCCCAACAATTTTATAACTCATCCAAATGTTCACACGGATTGATTATTGATGAAGGAGAGAGTGACGATGATTATAAGGCTTTTTTTCCGATTTATACTGGTTGTATTGAGTATACTTGTTGTGGAACAGGCCGATGCCAACGATACCCGTTGGTACCTTACCCCGGGCGTCTCTTTTATTACGCCGGACACGACTCGTTTAGCCAATAACGGCACGGGATTTCAGATTGGCATAGGTAAGCCGGTTGGCAATAGATTGAATCTTGAGTTTACCGGTGTCTCCGACACCCTTGCACAGAAGAAAGGTTCTTTGGAATTTGAACAGCAGGGATGGCTATTGGACGGGCTCTATTTTTTAAATAGAAATTCTTATTTATCCCCATATGGTGTCGTGGGGGCAGGGGTATTGGAAACCCGATTTGATAAAATAAAAAGACACCGTCCTATGGTAAATTTGGGTGTCGGTGTGACTACCAGCCAACTGTGGAGAGAACGTGTGGGACTGCGAGCTGATCTGCGGTATCGAATTGATGAGCGCAATCTGATTATCAACACTAAAACCAATAAACTTGAAGAACGATTTGGCGACTGGGTTGTCAATTTTACTTTTGTTGTGCCATTGGGTGACGGAAAGCCGTCATCGGCTCCAAAGTCGGGCCGCCCCTCTGTAGTTGCCAATGACGTTGATGGCGACGGTGTTCTCAATAATAAAGATGCCTGCCCGGACACCCCCCCTGGCGAAAAGGTGGATAGCAACGGCTGTGAATTGGATGATGACGAAGATGGCATTGTTGATCGTCTGGATAAATGCCCTGATACCGCGTTTGACACGGCGGTGGACCCGGCCGGTTGCCCGTTAAAAAATGATCGCGATGGTGACGGCATTACCGATAATAAAGATGCCTGTCCCAATACCCCCGAAGGGGAAGGGGTTGATCAGAGCGGTTGTGAATTAGATAGTGATGGCGACGGTATTGTGGATAGTCGCGATCTTTGCCCCAATACACCAACGGATACCGCAGTCAACACGGCAGGCTGTTCGTTAAAGAATGATACCGATGGAGATGGTGTTCTCGATAGCAGCGATGCCTGCCCCAATACCCCCGCAGGTGAAAAGGTTAATCAGAGCGGCTGTGAACTAGATAGTGACAGTGATGGCATTATTGACAGCAAGGATATTTGTCCTAATACGCCAGTCGGTGCGGCTGTTGATGCCACCGGCTGTATACAACAGGTGGATAAGAATAAAGTGAGCGCTCTGCGACCGGATAAGAAGGGTGATAGCGATAAGGATGGTGTTCCCGATGCTACGGATGCCTGTCCTGCAACACCTGCCAATGCTATCGTTAACGAACGCGGCTGTGAATTAGATGGTGACAACGACGGAATTGCGGACGCACGTGACCTCTGTCCAGAGTCTAAACCGGGCGAAATCGTTGATCTGGCTGGCTGTAAAATGGCGAAGGTTACCGTCTTAAAAGGGGTCACTTTCAAGGAAGGGTCGGATCGTTTACTTCCCACTTCGATGGCTTCCTTAGATACGATTGCCGAAATATTGCGGCGCAATGCGGACATGGTGGTGGAGGTAGCGGGGTATACTGATAATCGCGGTGGGGTGGCCACCAATAAAAGATTGTCAAAAAAGCGAGCGGAGGCTGTGGCCAGCTATTTAATTATCAAGGGAGTGATTGCCGCGAATATCATTACCAACGGTTTTGGTCCGGAAAACCCGATCGCCGATAACAACACCCCGGAGGGAAGGGCGCTCAACCGACGGGTGGAACTCCATATTCTGGATTAGTCGTCATAAGACGCGGGAGTTCTTGAGGCTATCCGAATTTATGGATTTAGTTTTATCACTCAGTGGTAATTTGGACAAATAAGATTTTTTAGGGGCACCTCTAAAAATCTACCGCTTCCGGCTCAAATGCAAGGGCTGCTACGCGCAGGAACCGCAGGTAAAAACCTCCCGGAAAATGAATCCTTGGTTGACGCGCCATCTCGCCAATATAACACACTTCATTAAATTATTCAATAATTCAGACCTGATAGCATTAACCCTCGGATAGGCGGGACCCCTCCCAGGAAGGTCCAAAAAAGGCTAGAATAGCCTTTTTAAATGTGGCTCACAACCAAAGGAGGGGTCAATGAAAGTATACGTTGGAATGGATTTACATTCAACCAATTGTTACACAGGCATTCTCGATGAAAAAGAG
>SBBA01000033.1 GCA_005239925.1 Candidatus Troglogloeales bacterium
ACTCCCAGAAAGGGACACCCCTGCCCGCCAAGAGCGGTATTGCAACGCACACGTCCCCCCTGAACCCCTCGGAGAAGCTCATACTGTCTGAATCACAGTCCCCCGTCCTACCTAACTTGAACCCCAACACCGTCTGTTGTATCATCTCTTTGGTCCTCCTGTTTATTGTGGTTTCACCTGCAAGGTGAGTATTCTACTCACTTGAAACCCAATACCCAAGAGGGCTTTCTAACTTTCTCCAACTCCTATCGCTATTTTAGGGGAGGACCAACCAGCGGGCTTGACTCAAATGAACTAAAGTCAGGAGTGGGGAAAATGATTGATTATATTAATAGGACTAAACAGTTGGGTCTCAATATGCGGATGGCAGAAATGAAGGATGGTAGCATTCGAAATGCGGTCGCAACGCTTCATGGATCGATGGGAAACAACGTAAGCCCAGCCATTATTTATGGGAATATTCTCAATGGCAATCCCGGGATGCATTATTTTCTTGTTACAGGCACGTATTACTGCCCAAGTAACATTTGCCAAAAAGAGCGAATAGGTTTGTTTATAAATGATAGCGTTTATGATTCACCCGCTTATGGTTCATCTGATTCCATAAGAAAGAATGCAATTACTCCCAGGCGTTATATTAGCGAAGTCAAGTTAGGACAGTATTGGCAGCCCGTAGGTTCTCTGCTTCCCATATTTCGTGGACACATGTACCTTTACAATAGCAATCCATGTTTAGAAGGGTTTAATTGCATCATAAGTTAACACCCTTTCCCCGATAGGGCATCATTGGCTTCCACTTGTACATCCTCCCCCTTAGCGGGGGAGGATTACTGGGGTATTTGGAGAGGCAGGGTAGCGATGGCTTGAGGAGTATGCCCTTCATATACATCTTGCTCTATCATAACTGGAATGTCTGAATAATTGGACGATAAGGAAGGGTTCAATGTGAAAAAAAAATTAGTAGGTGTTTTTTTAGTGGCTATTATTGGGGCACTGTGCTATCGCTATATCAGTGTTCGTAATGTTCACGTTGGTTCACCGGCTATAGAAAGAACCAGAACGCTCACACACACTCAGGAAAAACCCTTGCCATCGCCACCAATCGAAGAGTTTGCATTATTACCAAGACCAAGGCAACTTCATACCTCTCCAGAATTACCCCGAATCTTTGATGTTGAAAAAAAGTTGGTATCAAAAAAGAAAGTTCCACATGCTGAAGTGGTTAAAGAATCAATTGAGGCTATTATTTTAGAAGCTGAGGAATTTTATAAAGAACATTTTCTTGTGCCGACAATCAGTAATGCGCATATCAACCTCTCTGACATTAATGCCAGAGAAGGAATTTATGCTGAAAGTTTTTTTGATAGTTACAAAACCCCCTATTGGTTTATTCCTTTGTTCTCAAAATCAGGAGTGGTAGCAGTATCAATATTCCAGAAATCCAGTGAAGGGGAAGTCGTACTTGGCGAGATGGGAGAAATAACAGAACAATGGTATTCGTATCCACCTGTAACGGCATATGATGCAAAAACAGAGTTAATAAGTAATTACCCTGGCTTGGAGATTATTGAGAGGGCCGGTTTTTATCACGAGGGTGGACATATCCCCTATTATTTGTTTGAGGGAAATGATGGTAATACAACAAAATATTACCTGGTTAGTGCGCACGCTAAAGGCGACATTGTTGTAAGGGACAATAGACAGAATCCTTCTGTGGAAGAAAGAAAACTCCCACAAAAACTAAATAGTGAGGGTCTTTTTGAAATAGATGAGTCCTTTACCTCAGGGTTTTCTGCAGAAGAGCTAAAGGAGATAAAAAAGGGAATCGCGTTAACCAACTGGTACATTGAAAATGGGATTATGAAATTTGATAAGAACATGAATCTTGTTCTTGATAAAAGGGACAAACAACATTTCGTAATGGAGCAGGGGTTTCTTCGGTGTGAGCCAGCATGCCAGGACTTACCATCTGACAATACTACTTTAGATCATACACATACTAACAACGCTCTTTCAGAAAGGATTCGTAAAGATACTCAGCATAAAAATCGGGATGTTCCACCACCAGAAGCTATCGAAGCCCCAGCCTCCATCATACATTAGGTAGAGGATTAGTCAATGCGGTATCGTATTTTATTCCTATTAATCCCGCTAACTGTTACTATCGTATTGGTTGCGATAAAACAGGGTAGAAACTTTACCCCGAAAGGATATATAAGCCTGCATGGCTCCTACACTGTTGAGGAACGTCTTCAACAATATGGCAGTGTTGCTCGGCAACGATTAACACCACACTTTAAACGGGCCAATGTAAACTACCCACCCAATGTTGTTGGCCTATTAGCGATCAAAGGCCAGTACAAGTTGGAGGTCTATGCAGGCCCCCATGAAAAAAAGCTTAAATGGGTTACTACATATCCCATCTTGAGGCAGAGTGGTTCTCTTGGACCAAAGCTGAGGGAAGGAGATCAACAGGTTCCTGAAGGTCGTTACAAAATCGAATCAATGAACCCCAATAGTCGGTTTCATTTGGCGCTCCGATTGAATTATCCAAACGACTTCGACAAAGTAAACGGTCACCAGGATGGTCGAATACAATTGGGGTCTGATATCATGATTCACGGTGGTAGTGCATCCATCGGTTGTCTAGCAATGGGTGATCCAGCGATTGAAGACCTCTTTACTCTTGTTGCAGATACAGGGCACTTAAACACATTTGTTATCATCACACCAGTAGATTTTAGAGTTAAAAAGAATTGGACTCCCCCATTACATCTTCCGAAATGGACGACTCACCTCTATTCGCAGCTTCGAATCGAACTACAGGCATTTCCATCTTCTGATTAAAGAGCAGTTTACCGTTGAGGGGAAAAATGTCCGAGACTACATCACTTTTAAAAACATTCGGGAGGGAACAACAGCGTGTTGCGATTGCACCTGCTCTGGTTGTTCAGCTTGCTTTAATTCTGGTCAATGGAGTAGACGTTATTGAGTTCCGCCCTAATCAGCAACCTGTTCTCCCTCCGGAAGAAAGACACGAAACGACGTTCCCTGGGGCGTGCTTTCTACTTCAATCGAACCGGCATGTTGCTCAATAATACGCTGAACAATGGCCAGGCCCAGTCCAGACCCCGAACTCTTAGTGGTAAAGAACGGATAGAAAATTCGAGACAGGTCCTCTTTTTGAATCCCTCCCCCTGTGTCACAAAAACAAATCTCCACTCGGTGATCCGATAGGTGATCCTGTTCACCCAGTGACGCCACCCTATCAACGGTAATGGTTAGCGTTCCCCCCTTGGGCATGGCCTGAAACGCATTGATTGCCAGGTTCCAGAAAACCTGTTTGATCTGATCGGGGTCAATAAAAATACGGATCGGGACCTTGAGGAGTTTCAGTTGGATATTGATTTTATCGCTCATCTCTTTTGAATTTTTCAGTAACTCCAGACTCTCAGAAAGAAGGTCGGCCAGCACCGTCCATCTTCTGCGGGGTGTCATCGGCCTGGCATAAAGAATAAACTCCGTAATGATATTGTTGAGCCGGTCGGCCTCGTGCAAGGCAATTTCCATCAACTGACGGTGATCTCCGGTTAGAGAAAGTTCGTTTTTAAGTAGTTGAATGGAACCAGAAATGGAGGCTAGAGGGTTTCTTATTTCGTGGGCCATTCCAGCGGCCATTTCTCCAATGGTGGCCAATCGCCGCTTTTGATCCATCTCCTCTTCCAATTGTTTGACATGGGTAAGATCCTGAAAAATGCCGATGACGCCTGTAATCTCTCCCTGATCATTTCGCAAGGAGGAAATAGTCACACTCAGATAGCGATCTGTAGGGGCCGCACCCCTTGCAGAAGTCGCGCCCTTTGCAGGGGACATGCCCCATCGACCCTCTTTCTTCATCACGTGTCCTTCAAAGTGTTGAGGAATACCGGAAAGCGTGAGCGTCTGATATTGCCTGCGAATCTCCTCCCACGAGAAAAGGTCCCACCAGATGGCCCCAATGGCCTCCCTGGAACTGACCCCTATAATTTGAGAGGCCGCAAAATTAAAGAAGGTAATGGTCCCGTGGGTGTCGGTCGTCAGCACACCGCTGGGAATACTTTTAATAATATCCTCGTGCAACACCCGCAATTTGGAAAGGCCTCTCTCCTTCTCGTGCATTTTATAGAAAAATTGCCCGATAACGGTTCCCGTGGAATAAAAGGCAATGGCGTGTAGAAAGAGCCGATAAAATAATTCCTTGTTTTGGGAGAAAAATGGCGTGAGATGGTCGGGAGGGACCTCCCCCCCTAGCGGAACCGTGGTTTGCGCAAAGGCAATCATACCTAAAAGTCCCGTCGCAGCCGTTGCCACAATAATGCCCCCTTTTTGATAAAAGAAGAGGGCAGACGAAACAATAGTGACGATATAAAGAATTGAAAAGGGGGATTCAACGGTACCGGTAATGCCGGTCAACAGGGTAATCAGAAAAAGATCGCATACCAGCTGGAGTGCCGCAAACCCATTGTAGTTCCTGATCCATTGGATGGAGAAAATGTAGAGGAACGTCAGACACCAGGTCGCACCGATCAGAAAAAAGAAGATGGTGAGATCGAGTGTGTTTTTGACGGCATCATAATTAAAAAGCAGGAAGAGGGAAAGAAGCGGGGTAACCAGAAGCGGACGCCCAATGATCAGTCGATTCAGTCGATTGAGAAGGACGGCCTTCTCCGCGTCCATATTGAAGATGCCCTTTTCTCGTAGGGGCGACCCTTGTGGTCGCCCAACAAAGGTGCCCACAAGGGGCCTCCTACCCTACCACCGAGGCCAGGTTAAATATCGGTAAATACATGGCAATCACCACCGTGCCGATGGTAACACCGAGGAAAATCATCAGCCCCGGTTCCAGCATGGCAGTCATGTTAGCAACGGATGCATCCACCTCGTCATCGTAGAAGTCGGCAATTTTAGCCAACATAGCATCCAGCGCGCCAGTGGTCTCCCCGACGGCAATCATCTGAACCACCATCGGTGGAAAGATTTTGTCTTCACCTAACGGCTCTGAAATCGGTTTCCCCTCGCTGATGCTTTGCCTGGCTCGAACCAGTGCATTTTCAATGATCTTATTCCCGGACGTCTTGGCAACAATCCCCAGTCCTTCCAAAATGGGAACACCGCTTCCAATGAGTGTTCCCAGTGTGCGTGTGAATTTAGCCACGGACGTTTTTGTAATCAGATCGCTCACAATAGGCATCTTGAGAAGCATTCGATCAATCTGCAAACGGCCCTTTTCTGTTTGATAATATTTATTGGTGCCAAAGCCTACGCCGCCCATGCCGCCCATGATAAGTAAAATGTTATCTTTAAAAAAGTTAGAGATATCAATGACTATTTGTGTCAAGAAGGGGAGGGAACCGCCCATACCCGTAAACATTTTTGCAAAGGTTGGGATCACAAAGACAAGCAGAACCCCCATGACGATAACAGCTACCGACACCGTAATACCAGGATAGACCATGGCCCCTCTGATCTTCTTCTTGATTTTCATCGATTTTTCGATATGGGTGGATAACCGACTTAAGATGGTATCTAGAATACCCCCAATTTCACCAGCTGAGACCATGCTAAGATAAAGCTCATCAAAGACTTTAGGATGTTTTCGAAGGGCGTCGGTATAGGTGGTGCCCCCCTCTACATCGGCCTGAACCTGTGTGAGAACCTTGGCCAAGGCGGGATTTTTTGATTGTGTGGCCAAAATTTCAAGACACTGAACCAACGGAAGCCCCGCATCAATCATCGTGGCAAATTGCCGTGTAAAAACGACAATATCCTTCTCGGGGATGCCTGAACCAAAACGGGGCATCTTCAGCTTGAAGGTGTCTGTAAAGAGTGAGGTCAGATCAAACGGCGCGCTTTTTCTCTCAACCGAGGTAGCGAAGATATTTTCTTTCCGTAAAAGACTAATAACCTCCTCGCGTGACCCCGCGGCCAGCTCACCTCGTTCAATTGCGCCCTGTCGGGTTCTTCCCTTCCATTGAAATGTGTCCATCTATTTCCTCTTTAGATTCTTTGTTGATAGCATCTACGTTTTTTGCGTAGATCATTTTCGTGTAACAACATCGGCATACCCAGACCGACCGCAGGCTGTATCCGTCCAACGGGAGGGCTTCGTTCGCTTCCGCCCGTCGGCGGATTAGATTAGGGCCGACCAGTTTTGACCGGTTCTCTCATCATCTGCGGTGCGCCGGGACGCCCTGTCCCCCGGCCAACCATGGTATCGAATTCTTCCGGTCGCGGGGATCGAGATATCGCCATTTCATATGAAATGAGACCTTTTGAATAAAGATTGCAAAGGGATTGATTCATGGTGATCATCCCATGGGCGTCTTGACCGGATTGCATAACAGAATAGATTTGGTGAATCTTATCCTCTCGAATTAAATTACGAATGGCGGAATTAGGGACCATCACCTCAACCGCAGCCACCCTTCCTTTGTCTCCTTTTTTGGGAATAAGTTGTTGCGAAATAACCCCCTCCAATACAAAAGAAAGCTGAGCACGCACCTGCGGGTGTTGATGGGAGGGGAACATATCAATAATTCGGTTAATCGTTTGTATTGCAGTATTGGTATGCAACGTGGCAAAGGTTAAATGCCCTGTCTCCGCAATTGACAACGTCGCCTCTGTTGTCTCCAGATCACGCATCTCTCCAATGAGTACAACATTGGGGTCTTGCCGCAGGATATACCGAAGAGCCGATTTAAAACTTTTTGTATCGGTGGTGACCTCTCTTTGATTGACGATTGATTTTTTATGTATGTGTAAAAATTCAATTGGGTCTTCCACCGTAACGATATGGGAATGTTTTTCGGAATTAATCTTGTCAATCATAGTGGCTAGTGAGGTTGACTTTCCCGACCCGGTTGGGCCGGTCACTAAAATCAGGCCCATCGGCTTTTTAACCAGCGTGTTGACAATGGCAGGAAGACCTAACTCCTCAAATCCCTTAATTTCAAAAGGAATGGTTCGAATGGCGGCTGCTACAGCGCCCTTCTGAATAAATACGTTTCCACGAAACCGGGAGATCCCTTTAATCCCAAACGAAAAATCAAGTTCGTTTTCCTCTTCAAACCGATGTTTCTGTGCGTCGGTCAAAACGCTATAAACCAATTGCTTTGAATCGGCCGAGGAGAGCACGGGCATATTGAGCGGCTGCAGAGCGCCGTCAATGCGAATTTGAGGCGGCGTCCCCGTCGTTAAATGAAGGTCCGAGGCCCTCATCTGTATCATGGTCTGAAGTAGTTCGGGTAATGTTGCCATTTTCTCCTTCCTGTGAATCTATTATCTCACAATGTCACTATTTCTGAAAAGTGATTTGGTATGCAGCGATTCTAACAACAGGGGCGGCAAAGGGACTGTTTCTGCCAGCCGTGGTGGGAGTGGATAGGTCAAGACACCCAACAACCGACATTCCGATCAACGGATAAAAGGATAAGTCAGCGGAATCTTCCCCTGATACATGGGGCAAATGTATGATAAAGGCATTCACTGGTAACGCTTTGTTATCGATTGGATATTCTATTAATTTAAGAAGGTGCTTTCCAGCACTTCTTCCAGGGTGGTGACCCCTTCTTTAATTTTCTGAAGCCCGCTCATACGAAGGGTTTTCATTCCCCGATTCACCGACTCCCTTTTTAACTCGTCCGAAGAGGCCCCCTGAAGAATGAGTTCCCTTAATTCTTCTCGAATCGGCATGATTTCGTAGAGGGCCACCCGCCCTTTATACCCTGTATGACTACAAACCTCGCACCCGGTTCCTTTGTAAACCACAATGCCGGCCTCGACCTCCTCCTCCGTGAAGCCGGCGCGTAGAAGTGTTTCAGGCGAAATAGGATCAACCGCTTTGCATCTCACGCATATTTTGCGTGTAAGCCGTTGTGCTAAAATCATCACGACGGACGAGGCCACCAGAAAAGGTTCGATGCCCATGTTAAGAAGCCGATTCACCGTGCTGGGGGCATCATTGGTATGCAGCGTGGAGAGCACCAAATGGCCCGTCAGGGCCGCCTTAACGGCAATCTCTGCAGTCTCGTAATCTCGAATCTCTCCGACCATGATAATATCCGGATCCTGCCGAAGGAAGGAGCGTAGTGCCGAGGCAAAGTTAAGACCGATCTCGTCTTTCATTTGAACCTGGTTTACCCCCAGCAGGTTATATTCAATTGGGTCTTCTGCCGTCATGATATTTACCTGATCTGTATTCACCGTAGAAAGGGCGGAGTATAGCGTGGTTGTTTTTCCACTGCCGGTAGGGCCTGTAACTAAAACCATGCCGTAAGGGGAGGCGATGGCTTCTTGAAAATCCTCCAAGGCCTGTTTTTCGAATCCGAGTGTCGTTAGATCGAGTGATAAAGCCCCTTTATCCAAAATACGCAGGACGACCTTTTCACCCGCAAGACAAGGGATTGTTGAGACACGAAAATCAATTTGTCTGGTTTTACCAAACTTGAGCCGGATTCGGCCATCCTGGGGAAGTCGTCGTTCGGCAATATCGAGCCTGGACATAATTTTAAGCCTGGACGTAACGGCGTTTTTAATTTTGACGGGAAGATTCATCATGTTTTTTAATACGCCATCAATCCGGAATCGGATCCGAAACATTGTTTCAAAAGGCTCAACATGCACATCGGATGCCCCCACCTTAATGGCGTTGACCAGAATGCCATTAACCAGCTTTACAATAGGCGCTTCAACCTCCCTAACCTCCGAGTCGTCTCTTTGTTCCTCGATAACACTAACAGCATCAAGGGCATCCCCCACCACCGCATCGAGATCCGCTATAGTGGTTAGGGGCATTTCATCCGCCTCTGTGGCAGTATCATCAGGGCCGGACACAAGCTCCTCGATGGCGTGACCATTTGTCGTTCTGCCTATTGTCTCGAGAGAACTGCTCCGGTTGGTTATGTTGGCTGCAGCAGCGGCCTTTCCGTTTTTCTCGGCTAGGGCGGTGGGCGCCTTTCCATAGTACTTTTCAATTTTTTCGAATAAGGCGGTTTCCGTTGCGATAATCGGCTCTACATTGTACCCGGTGATAAATTTAATGTCTTCAATTGCAAAGACATCCGTGGGATCAATCATGGCCAAACTGACGGTGGTCCCCAAGCGTTTTATGGGAAGAACGAGATGTTTTCGGATCATATCCGCCGGGATCAGCTTAATGACGAGTGGATCGATATCAATCTTGGTCAGATCAACTAAGGGAACGCCCCACTGCCGGCTGAAAAACCGAGCGATCTGAATCTCATCGATAAAGCCCAGTTGGATGAGGACTTTGCCAAAACGACCCCCTTCTTTTTTCTGGGTCATCAAGGCCTTTTGAAGTTGGTCTTCGGTCAGTAGCTTTGAGCTAACGAGCAAACGCCCCACACGTTCTGCCATAGTAATTCTCTTGATTTTGTTATTGGAGTATACGGATGATGTTCTGAAAAAAGACACCCGAACACTTGACTACAGTGTATCCTATTACCCTTTCTGTGTCAATAAATGGGTGCTTTTCACTGTGATTCAGACAGTATGAGCTTCTCCGAGGGGTTCAGGGGGGACGTGTGCGTTGCAATACCGCTCTTGGCGGGCAGGGGTGTCCCTTTCTGGGAGT
>SBBA01000069.1 GCA_005239925.1 Candidatus Troglogloeales bacterium
CAACCTAACCGAGATTGATCTCGATGAAGAAAATATGCTGGAAGAGGCCCAGCTGACTGCCCCGTATCGCCTCTCCTGTCAGGCAAAAATTTGCGGGGACGTTATTGTGCGTATTCCTGATCAGGAATAGAAAAACATAGACTTCACAAAAAACCCCATGCCCCCTCCCTCTTTAATTAAACAGATCGAGCCCTGGACCCGCCTCTCCCAACTGACCTACAAAATTCCCGAACATGGCAATCGTTTTTTCTATTCCCTCGGCGGAATGGTTGTCGTCGGTTTTCTAATCATGATCGCCACCGGCCTCCTCCTGGCACAGGTGTATAATCCTGCGCCAGAGTTGGCCTACCAAAGCCTTCAGACCATCCAGCAGATGAGTGGGGCCAACTACCTGCGCGCCCTGCATTACTGGACGGCCCAGGGGGTGATTGTTGCCCTATTGCTGCATCTCACACGCGTTTTTATTACCGGAGCCTACCAGCATCCGCGACAAGTCACCTGGTGGATCGGCGTTGCCCTGCTCGCCACCATGTTAATGGGGTCCTACTTTACCGGAACCGTTTTGAAGTGGGACGAAGAGGGCCTGGACGCCCTGGCCCATTATAAAGAAACCCTGCTGCACCTAGGCCCTATTGGAGCGGCCCTTACCGACGCCCTGCCGGGAAGCCCTCCCATGAATTTTCGGATCTATGTCTCACACATCGCGCTATTTCCACTCGTTCTTATTTTTTTACTGGTTATCCATATTTATTTAATCCATACGTTCAATCTTTCCCCAACACCCAAAGACCCATGGGCCAACCAGCCCGAAATTCCCGAATCGGAAATGAAGGGAAGGTTTGATCAACACCTGGCACATATCCTCGTTTATTCAATGCTCTATTACGGGTGGCTTGCGGTGTTGGCCTTTTTTGTGCCTGCGCCCTTGGGCGGCCCTCCCGTGCCGGAACATGCGGCCTTAAAACCGCCTTGGCCCTTTCTCTGGATGTATGATTTTGAAAATCTCTGGGGCGTGGTTGCCGTTCTTTTTGCCTCTTCGATTCTCTTTGGCTTGCTGGCATTGGTTCCACTGATTGATCGGAAACAGGATCGCCGATTCTCCGCCCGAAAGCCGATTCTCACGTTGGGCGCACTCTTAGGCGCAACCCTGGTCGGTCTTACCCTGCATGGATATATCATCCCTGCGCAATCCCATCTTTCCCACTCCCATGGGGCAGATTCGCATAAGGAAGCGCCATCACATCATGACCAGCCCGATGCCCATACAGATCAACACAAAAAGACGGGCGATTCCCATGACAATCCAGTGAAGCCTAATGTCAAGACGCCCTCGAACGACACAAATCAACATCCCCATGAAGAAGGGGCGGATTCCCATGCCCACTAATAAAATACTGATGGTCGGTGCGGGAGCCGTGGGCGGCTATTTTGGCGCCCTGCTGTCACGCTCCGGTCAGGATGTAACCTTCCTGGTGCGCCCCCAAACCGCGCTTGCAATTTCAAAAACGGGACTCTCCATCAAGACCCCAGGGGGTGATTTTACGGTTCATCCCCCTGTCATTGAGCAGGTCACACAGAATACCTCTGCCGACTTGATTATTCTTGCCGTCAAATGCACCGATCTTCTAGCTGTCTTAGCACAGGTAGCCCCTTTGGTTGCAAAGGGGGCCATCCTTCTAACCCTTCAAAACGGCGTGGACTCCGAAGAACGGATTCGTACTTATTTTGAGGGTCATCCGGATTGTGTTGTGGCCGGTGTGGCGTATATTACCGCGCGTCTGGCCGAGCCAGGGGTGATTGAACATTATCGGCGCGGTATCATTTCAATTGGCGAACTCTCCGGCGAAAAAAGCGAACGGGTTTGTAAAATTCATGAGGCGATTTCACAAGCTGGCATTTCCTGTAAACTAACCGATCAAATCCTCAAGGAAAAATGGGAAAAGCTCTGCTGGAATGCCACGTTTAATCCGCTTTCGGTGATCCTGGATGCACCGCTTTCTCTGGTTCTAAAATCCCCGGAGCTGTTAAAAATCGTTGAACAAGGCATTCACGAAATTATTGCGGTGGCCAAGGCAGAGGGGTTTTTATTGCATCCGAATATTATCGAGAGCACCATTTCGGTCACCCATGCCCTACAGGATTATTACACCTCCATGTACGAGGATTTTAAAAGGCAAAAGCCGACGGAGATCGAACATCTCAATGGCGATATTATGCGACGGGGCGAAAAGCATGGCGTTCCCACGCCCATTCACCAGGCCCTCTATGCCCTGATCAAAGGGCTGGAATTAAAACAGAACACCCCTCCTACCCCCCTTCTCTAAGGGGGGTAGGAGGAGGCCCCTTTTCCAAGGGGGACCTACCGATTGCAGAATGAGAAAAAACAAGAAGCAAACGATATTTTTTGATGCGGTGGGAACGCTGTTTACCGTCAACGGAACCGTTGGGCTTCAGTATAGCCGTCTCGCACTAAAGTTCGGTATTCGCCGAGACCCTGCCGTTTTAGATCAACGGTTTCACGAGGCATTTAAAAAGAGTCCGCCGATGGTGTTTCCAGGACAATTCGGCACACGTTTACAACAGGCCGAAAAAGAGTGGTGGTATAACCTGGTTAGGTATGCCTTTAAGGAGACCGCACGGCCTAAGTTTAATGCTTTTTTTGAAGCAATTTATTCTTTTTTTGCAGGTGAATATCTGGATTTTGATGACGGGCTGGGCAAGGTATCGGCCTGGCGGCTGTATCCTGAAACAAGGGATGTATTACGAGAGTTCCGTTTCTTTCATAAAAAAAACCGTCTGGGGCTGATTACCAATTTTGACTCCAGGATTCATTCTGTCTTAAGGCACCTGGATATTGACTCATTTTTTGAAACGGTTACCTTTTCTACGGAGGAGGGGGTAGCAAAACCTTCAAAGGCAATTTTCCAACGGGCATTAGAAAAGGCGGATTGCGCCGCAGAGGACGCGATCTATATTGGAAACGAGCCGGACACAGATGGTGCAGGCGCCAAGGCCACTGGTATACCGTTTCTTCTGATTGACCGACAACCACATCACCGGGTGAGACCGCTGGGCACCATACAAGACCTTCGAGAGGTCTTTGGCTATTTAAACGGGGAAGAAATTACGGGAGCGGGGTAAGTACCGCCCCCGTAAACAAAAAACAGGGTTAAATTAATGACCCGTCTTGTCACCATGTTTCTTTTCCTCGTGGACTGTAACGGATTTGGCATGGCCTGAATCGGTGGCCTCTGCCTCCACATGGGCGCCAACTTCAATATGCCCGGTTGTTTTTGTCGAGTTGTCAACATGGAGCATGTGCTCATCACCATGCGCATCCTTCACGGTCACCATAGCGCCATCCACATGCGTTACTTCGCCTGAAATATGACCCTTTTTCCCCCCCGCAAAGCTGGCCGTAGAAAGACCCACAACCACAAGACCCATTAACAAATACGTTAGCCCCTTCTTCATTCGTTTCTCTCCTTTTTTATTAAGTTAGTTTAACAGAACCCGCCCATCGGGCCCCGTTTTTTTTGACACGCGATTCTATGGAATAGAAAACCGTAATGTCAAGAAAATTTCATTTAAAGATATCTCTAAAAACCTACTGTGCGACCCAAAACGGCTGTGTTGTGCGGACGCGACGACATCTGCGGCGCTCGGAATCCTCATGTACACTGCGACCCTTGCGATTTTTGTGTGTAGTAGCCCTTGCATTTGAGCCAGAAGCGGCAGGCTTTTAGAGGTGCCCTTAAGAATGTTTTTTAGAAAAGAACTCAGTAACGGTGTTTGTGGCCCGTTGGGAGAGATTCTGGGCAATCTCGCGAATGGCGCGGTCTTGCGCCGACCGATCCTGAAAAAGATCAGGTCTGACCACCCAGTCTGTGTGCACGATGTCGTTCCATTTTAAAGGCATTTCCTCTGAAACTGTATTACCCGTGCGAGGAGATAGAATATAGGTCACACCGATAGTGAGCCGATACTCCATAACCTTTCCATCTCGATGGAGCGACTTGGGCGTCTTATCAAATTGCGTGATTGTTCCCACTAGAATATAGGCGGCCTCTTTTTCATGCCGCACTACTTTAAATCGCCGTCTGGTAAAGGTCTCCTTAAAAGCGGCGGTCACCTGTCTCCCTAAAATAGGTTCGGATGTCCTATTCTCAAAGACGGGTATTGCCAAGGTGTGCGTCATGGAAGAAGGGCGAATGGCTTTGCCGCAGGAAAAAAGAAAACCCATAATAAAAAGAAGAGAAAGAAATCGCACGCCCCTCCCTTGTATAAATAAATTTTTTAAAATTGTATCTTCTCCGTTTCTAATCCGCCGCGGGCGGAAGCGAGCAAGTCCTCCCGTTGGTCGGTCTGGGCCCACTGATGTCGTTACACAAAAATTATCTACGCAAAAAACGTAGATGTCACCAACAAAGAGTCTAAATAGTGTCTGATCGGAAACTCCGCTTTCATTCATTCCGGAGTGCCTCTATCCGAAATTCAGCCTTTTTGAAAATTCTGGCTTCCAGCCAGAAACCTGTCGGAAGGCCAGTTACTTCATTGTAAAGAAGCGTTAGGGACACTACGCTAGCCCGGACTTAAAAGGTTATTTAGAGTCGCCGGCGCGACCCGCCTTCCGGGTGAACAATCGCTCGCCATAGCTCAGGGAGTGACTCATCCTCAACCTTAAAGTTGTGGGTGGCCACAAAAGTCATCCCATGGTAAAGATTGATCTTGTACTTTCCATGTCCGTACGTCTTGGACAGATAGGCCATCAGGGCATCCAACGTCATGAGATCGGACAGTTCGGCGGTGGTGCGCTCCTCCAACGGATTGAAGACCACAATCATACCGACCTTTTCTTCTACCAGAAATTTTACAGAGGCCTCTGGAAAGATCGTTTTATATTTTTCCTTCATGCCGGATAACTCCGGCGCCCCGGTTGATGCCGTTCTCCGAATTTTGCGAACATATTCGCGAAACATCTCCCAGAGCCAGCCGGTAAAAAGTGTCTCTGGATCGGTTACGTCGATAGGCCAATCTTTTCCCTCAGACATTATGTGTCGTCATCTCCAAAATCTTCCGGCCGAAGCTGCTCTAACCATTGACTCATATCTTCCGATTTTTTAACCAGGGTATCATTGGCAAAAATCGGGGCATTGGATCGCAAGGCTAGGGCAATGGCATCCGAAGGGCGCGCATCCAAGGTCAACTCTCTGTCATTAAAAGACAGATGAATTTTTGAATAATAGGTGGCGTCCTTTAGGTCGGTTAAGACGATACTGATAATTTTTGCATTGAGTTTATCCATGACGTTGCTGATCAAGTCGTGCGTGAGCGGGCGAGGAGGGAAAATCCCTTCCACGGCAAGGCCAATGGCATTGGCCTCGGATCGGCCGATCCAGATCGGCAACACCTCTTTATGCTCCTCTTCTCGCATCACCACAATGTAGGCGTTTTGCGAGGGATCAAACATCAATCCTTGAACCTTCATCTGAACAAGCACAGGCCGCTCCTTTTTTCTTCCCGATATTTTCTTAAAGAACTGGGGGTCAGAGGATACAAATGACAATACATCTGGACTCTATCATTTCAAAAAAAAGGTGTCAATTAAAAAGGGCGCCCAAAGTGATTGAAACGCTACGGAATCGTGGGGGTGCGAGATCGAGGGGTGACCTCAATAAGCTTGTTGTTTCATGAGAGAATGGACTTGAAGCCGCAACAGGGTAATTAGGCCGTGAAAAATCCTTTATATTTTGCAAAGAAAAGCTCGCGCTCATTAAATTGATGGTACCGATTTAATCCATCCATAATCGTTCTTTTTAAGAATGGCTCCTCATACGGCTTGGCAATATAACGATAGAGATTCCCGCAATTAACGGCCTTGATAATAAGCGCCATATCGGAATAGGCCGTGATCAAAATATTGATAATGGCCGGGTATTTTTCAGCGACATGGATTAAAAGCTCCAATCCAGATACCTTTGGCATTCTTTGATCCGTGGCAATCAACGCAATCTCCGGATGGGCCTCCAATACCTCTATCGCTTGCTCTCCATTGAGCGCCGTGTAGATGGTGAAATCGTTTTTAAAAAGCCGCTGAAAGGTGACAACGGCCATCTCCTCGTCATCCACAAACAACACAGGATAGTTTTTATACGGAACCGACTCTATCATAGAGGGCCTCTTTCCTGGTCTTTCGTTTTCAATGGCAGTGTGATGATAAATTCCGCACCCTCTCCCACCTGGCTATTCACATGAATGGCCCCCTGATGATTCTCAACAATAATCTTGTAGGCGATAGCGAGCCCCAGCCCGGTTCCCTTCCCGACCTCTTTCGTTGTAAAGAACGGCTCAAATAGCCTGGGCAGATGCGCCTCTGGAATGCCCACCCCGGTATCACGAATGGAAACAACGACGTTATCCCCAACCACCCGCGTTCCGATAAACAATTGCCTGTCTTTACAATCTTGCATCGCGTGCAGGGCGTTCTGAAAGATATTCAAAAAGGCTTGGTTGACCTGGCCGGGGATGGCCTCAACCGTCCCCATCTCCCCATAATCGCGATGAACCTCTACCCCCTCTAGCCACTCGTAATGCAGCAACTCCAACGCCTGATCTAAACTGGCATGAAGATCAAGACGACTAAAGAATTCTTCATCTCGTCGGACAAAGGACGACAGG
>SBBA01000208.1 GCA_005239925.1 Candidatus Troglogloeales bacterium
CGGGAGGCGATGTTGGAGGGGATAAACCGATGTACGCAATCGGTTGGCAAACTTCTCTCCGGGTACGAAGAGGGGCGACAGATTCGGGAGGGGAGTACCGTTGTGATTACCGGCCGCCCCAATGTTGGGAAGTCGTCTGTGATGAACCGGCTGTTGGGCGAGGATCGGGCCATTGTCACGGCCATTCCAGGCACAACCCGCGATACCCTATCCGAATGGCTTTCGCTGAGTGGCCACCTGATTCAGATTATCGATACGGCCGGATTTCACGAAACGACTGACCCCATTGAACAAGAGGGGATGCGAAGAGGGGAGGCCGTTTTGAAAAAGGCCGACCTGGTGCTTTTCATTGCCGACGCGACGGAACCCTTTGGCGATGAAGATATCCTTTTATATGATCGAATTCTCTGCAAGAAAAAAATGATTCTCATAAATAAGAGCGACCTTTCCCTGAGAGTGGATATAAAGGCTGTATCCACGCGCTATCCGAGCGATTCTATTATTTTATGTTCTGCGAAGACCGGTGAGCAGTTTGCTGATCTCAAGGCCAGGCTGATTGATCTCCTTGTTCCAAAGAGCGAGGGGGAATCCGAGGGGCGTCCGTTGGTGGCCTTGTTAAGGCAGAAAAACGCGCTGGATATGGCCCTACAGGGATTGCAACGCGCACGACAGGCGGCTATAGAGAATGCTTCGGTGGAATTTATTGCCGCTGATCTTCGGGAGGCAATAGACGCGCTCGGCGAGATTGTGGGTGAGACCACCACCGACGAAATTCTCAATCAGATATTTAATCGGTTTTGTATCGGGAAGTGAGCGTCGGGACATGAGTAAAACGTAATCCATAAATTACGCAACGATTTTCACGGGGGTTACCGAACTCTTGACAAATTGAGTTTAAATGTGTAGCATCACCACAGTTTGATGCCGACTATATTAGGAGGTATACCATGAAGAACGTCAATCCCGTCTCAACCAATAAACCAACAAACCAACAGTAAATATCGTTTCGTCTTAATGGCCTTTTGCACTCTGACCTTGCTAATGAGTGCATGCGGTGACAGCAGCCATACCGGTCAGGGCCTCACCTTTAACACGTCCGCTCCAGAGCAGTACGACATCAACAAGTTCAAAAATGCCGATTACCTCTACGAAAGTTATTTCGGAGAATTTAATCTGCCCGCTTCATTCAAAGATCAAATTTCCGTCGAGTTACAAATGGTTGCCAACGGATTTGCTGTGGCGGAAGCAACTGGTGGAGACATGGCACAGAAGATGAGACTTTTCGATACCACGGTTCGGGAAATGCTTGGAACAAGGGAGATGAAGGAAGAGTTTGAAAAGATTGTTAAGGAAGATGCCCTACCCGGGGAAAATGCAAATACCCTTTTTAATAAATCAGAAAGTGAAATCAACCAAGGAGACTCTTTTACTGAAGATACACCTCCCATTGATGACCGTCCTGTTGTAATAGATGAGGGATGGGAGGCCTATCTGGAAGAGCAGCAAAAAATGGTAGAGGAGTATAACCTTCCCTATCCCATGCCAAACAGCGCAACGAAGGTGTTAGACCTTGAGCAGGCTTTAACAATGTCGCATAAGAAAAAAAAGAAGAATCCTCCCCCCCCCTGCCTCTACTCCTCCTCCACCCAAATACGATCATGGAGATGTTAGTGCATGGAAGTGGTGGAATGCGGATATGATTATGGCACATGACCCTTGGTACACAAACTGGGATGTTAATATCTATGGCCATTGGCGGCATGCGGGAATATACCAACAGGTAAGTTACAACGATAGTACAAGCAGTCGCGAAAAAGGGCGAATAATTGATGCGCACCCGGACAGAGGGGTGGCAGCGACAAAATGGGAGTTCTGGCAATATGAGTATAAAAAGTTGGGCGCTTTTGGGGTTCCTTCTCTATTTACTGGAAGCACACCAATAAGACGCACGATAGCCGATAAAGCCGCGTCCTATATTGGAAAACCCTATCTTATATCAACTAACAAGTCCTCGGAAGATTCATTCTATTGCTCAAAATTGATTTGGCTGGCGTTTAAATTCAAGAATATTGATCTTGATAGTAACGAGGGTCTTTATGTATTGCCAGATGATATCGTAAACAAAAACGATTTGGTCAAAAGTTGGAAAACCTCTGAACTTTGAGCATGGTTTCATGCAAAAGGTAATTGAATATAACAACCCATGTGTTGTGCGCTGTCTTCGGGTATTTTGCTTTATAGTCGCAATCCCACTTCTCCTCTCTTCATGTAAGCCGCATCGGCAACAAGCAATCAGATGGAATGTTGCAGACGCATCATGTAATAGAACGTTTGTGATACGGGATGTGCGGAGCTATCAGATGTACATCTGGGAACCGCATCAACTGACGTTGCTATATTCTGGAGGATATCCAAGAGAATATTACGTAGATCAAAGTGCGTTTGTATGTGAGGCAAACGAAGTTATCATCACGCGCAGCAAGCTTAGCCTACCATCCGACATCGGGTTAACACATCTGAAAAGCGATGAAAGGGCAATCAACGTCAGAATCAATGAGGGCCCTAATTATTTCGAACAATATGCCGGTCATTTACTACTGCATACGGTTCGGCTCAACGTGTTTGATAACCCCCAGCCATCGCTGGAAGATGTTATGCGGAGTCCAGATGGGACATACCAGGAGTTTCTAGACTATAACCTTATGACCAGGAAAGTAGAAGCCACTTACCCTCATCCAGGATTTATGAATTTCATGTTTCGTGTTGGCAAAAATATGTACATTGGCACAAGCTGGGGAATGCTCTGGCGAATCAATCTCGA
>SBBA01000082.1 GCA_005239925.1 Candidatus Troglogloeales bacterium
AAAAAGAGTCTTTCAATCCCAAAGAACAAATTGATTTTCATTTTTTATTTTAGATGCTATTATTTGCCGTATGTTAGCGGCTAAAGAGGAGATGCTTATTAGTTGGAATCCCCTGTTAAGCGAAAACTCGCGTCCGGGGTATCGCACATTTTCCCGCCCCTTATATTGGAGGCGAAGGTTTGGTAAGTCTCGGAAGGCATTAGGAAAATCTCGATTTTTGCGGCAAAATCGCGTCGGTTGCTACGAAAGGGCCAGATACTATAGCCCAAAACTGCAGAGGTTTATTAGTGAGGATCCGATTAGGTTTTATGGTGGAGATTGGAACTTCTATGCGTATGTAGGGAATAATCCCTTGCGTTATCGGGATCCTTTAGGTTTATTGGTAACCTGTATTTATGTCATCACGGTGGGGGCTTGTGTACCTACTGATAATAATAATTACAACATTACTGGTCCACCTACTTACATAGGGGGTGAGATTTATAATTTACCCCAATGTGGAAAGGTTTTGTGTGTTTTCAGCGATTATGAATTCTGCCGTTTAACAAATACTTGCCCACCAATACCACCACCGGTACCGCCTCTGCCACCACCGCCACCAAGCCCGCCGTTGCCGCCTGGGCTGCCACCAGGACCACCCCCGTGTGGGAGGAAGTGCTGATGAGTAAAAGGGGAAACATGTCTGTCTTTAAAAGAGAAGCCAAATGGATGATAGGGTTTTGGATATTATTTCTCTTAATTGGGCCGTATATAGTGATCTTAGTCCTAAAATTGATTCGGTTCTTAAAGGGATTGTAACATGGAAAAACGGGGTGTCCTGTCCGGCTGTCCGCGAGGGGGGTAGCGTTCTGTTTTTGAGCCTTTTTTAAAAGAGAAGCGATGCGGTTTCGATCCTCGTTTGCCCTGCCGATTTAGCCTCATTTCCTTTAGAACTCAATCCAAATAAAAATCTTTTTACCTTTAGGGAGCCCCTTCGGGCGGATGGGGAGCCGAGTGCGGGTGTGTGGCGCCAAAGGGGGTGCGACCCCTGCGAGGGGCGGCCAAAGGAGACATAACACACCTGTTATGTCTAGTGAAGGCGCGGGCGCCCTGTTTGCAGCCATCTTTGCCCCTCACCCTTGCCCTCTCCTCCGAGGGGCGAGGGTATTATAGTGTTGCCCAATGCAAACGGGGTGACCTTTGGCGTGTCGGATAATGGCGCCATTATCGGACGGACGCGCCGAGCCGAGCGGACAAAACGGGCTGGGGTTTTGTCAGCCCCACCTTGGTTTTTTGTTACCACACGGTCTCAATCCCAGACACTTCTTGGCTGATCTTTTTGTCTCGTGTAAGAATTTTTACCGTTTCTCCCAAGACATCCTGGTATAAGAGAGCTGTTCCACAAATGATGCCATCGTGAATATCCGCAATGACAGGCATCACTTGAACCACCTGAGCATCCAACGGATAAATTACGCAACGAGGATCATTCTCAACGACTTCAATGACCGTATCGACGGTCAAGGAAATGCGCTCTCGGGACGCCAGATATTTGATCTCGCCAAGAACAATGGAAGGAATAACGAGCCGTTGTTGTGGGTCTCGTAGAATCTTTAATGCTTGGGCGCCTACCTTGTCCTGGCCTTCTAAAAACCAAACGAGTGTGTGAGTGTCAACAATATAAATCATTGAATGGAGCGACTCACTTTAGTCTTTGCTTTTTGGATATCTTCCCATGAGAAATTAGATTTCCCTTTCCATGAGCCTTCCATATCGGAAAAAGATTTTAAGTTTTTGGGAGACTTCAAAAGCCCTTTAATCTGAGCCTTGAGGATTTTTATTTCCTCCTCCATACTGGTGAGCGTAGAGCTCAATATTTTGTTTGTCATAATCCCTCTCAATGATCTTTAACGACCCTCTTTGCATTCCTCTTTCTTTAGCGGTTGGCTTGATGTAACAAACCTGTGAGCATCTCGCTGATAAACTTTTGCTTAGCCCGCGGGAGCTGATTTACTTGTTGTAACTGATGATGAAGTTTTGGTGTTGGCCCTGGCTTGGCGATGCCGTGGGTTAGGCCAAGCAAATCGTCTGCAGAGACTCTGAAAATCTCTGTTAGTCTCACAATGAGTTCCCCATGTAGGCGCAATATGCCCCGCTCATAGTCAGAAACATTAGGTTGTGCGATTCCTAATTGTTCAGCCAGTTCTTGTTGCGATATTCCACGTTCTTGTCGCAGTCGAGCTAACCGCTCGCCAATGGTTTCCATGCCCGATTCTGTTGCCAGACCACGCTTTTGCTTTTTAGCCATCGTCATTCCCCTTCTCCTTCATTCAACGACGGCATTGTATACCCCAATTCTGAATAACTTGTATCTTCCATACGAAGACCCTCTTGACAAATATATTATTATCCTATATAACCCTGCAAGGTTTTGCAAGCATTTTTTTGTTGGTTAAGATGAGAAAGAGCACTTGACACGATTTTCAGAAAGGAGGTGTTTCGATGGCACGAATACCGGAAGAAGAGATTGAGCGATTAAAACGGGAGGTGGATCTGGTGCGTTTAGTGGAAGCGAAGGGCGTGGTGCTTAAACGACAGTAATGGGGTCAGGCATGAATTATTGAATAATTTAATGGTGTGTATTATATTAGCGATATGGCGCGTCAACCCAGGATTCACTCTCCAGGAAGTTTTTACCATGTTTTGTTGCGTGGGAATGGAGGTCAAGCAATCTTTTTTGAAGACGGAGATCGTTATCGGCTCTACCTGCTTTTTCAAGAAGGGGTGGAGCGGTATGGCTATCGTATTCATGGCTTTTGTTGTATGACGAATCACCTTCACATGGTGATACAAGTCGCCGAAACGCCTTTGTCCAAGATTGTTCAGAATCTTTCCTTTCGTTATACCCGTTGGATCAATCGTAAGCAAAAACGAATAGGGCACTTGTTTCAGGGGCGCTACAAGGCGATTCTGATTGATGCGGATGCTTATTTGTTGGAACTGGTACGGTATATTCATTTGAATCCTGTTCGAGCCAGGCTTGTTCGCCGGCCGGAAGGATATCCCTGGAGTAGCTATCGGGCCTATCTTGGACAGGAATGGCTTCCGTGGCTCACAACCGATAGGGTTTTGAGTGAATTTGAGGCCCAAACTTCCAAAGCAAGGAAACGCTTTGAACAGTTTGTACATGAAGGGATGGGAGAAGGGCATCGAAATGAGTTTTATTGTGGAGAGCAAGACCAGCGGATATTGGGAGAGGATGACTTTGTTGAACAGGTGTTTAAAAAGCTTGAGATTCCATTTAAAAAGAAGCCTCCCACGCTTTCAAGCCTGATCAGGCAGGTCAGTCAGGAATACAGTGTAACCCCCCAGGAATTAAGTCAGCCCCTGCGGACTCGATCATTGGCTGAGGCTCGCGGGGTTGTCGCCTGGTTAGCAATGGAGAGAGGAAGTGGGACATTAGCCACCTTATCGGAACAGTTTGGATGTGATCCATCGGCGCTGAGTCATGCGGTTCGTCGGATCAATGAAAAGAAGAGGGTGTTAGAGACATTTCAAGAGAAATTGCTGCAACTGGCTCAAAAATAGATATTCATAATTTCAGGCCAGACCCTTATATAAGACCCTTATATTTGCAATATCAAAATAAATTTGCTAGAACAGGTCGTCTCCCTTATACTCTATAAGCAAAGAATATAACCATGGAGAATCCGACCATGAATCCACTTATTCAGCTACAAGCATTTGGCCAGTCTGTCTGGTACGACGACATCCATCGTGATCTCATCTGCTCCGGGGCGTTAAAGGCCTTGATCAATAACGATGGCCTGTTGGGAATGACCTCCAACCCCTCTATTTTTGAAAAGGCAATCCGCGTAGGTCATGACTACGACGACCTCTTTCTGGAGGCCTCGGCAAAGCCGGTCGGCCTCAAGGAAATTTACGAAACCCTGGCGATTCGCGACATCCAGGACGCCGCCGACCTGTTCTACCCGGTTTACGAAAAGACCCATAAAAAAGACGGCTATGTCAGCTTGGAGGTCTCGCCCGATCTCGCTTACGATACCGAGGGAACCATCCAGGAGGCATTACGGCTTTTTACGGCAGTGGGCCGGAAAAACGTCATGATAAAAGTCCCCGGCACAAAAGAAGGCGTCCCGGCCATTGAACGGCTCATCTACGAAGGGCTTAATATCAACGTTACGCTGCTCTTTAGCGTGCAACGATACGAAGAGGTCGCCCTGGCCTATATCGCTGGTTTGCAGCGACGGGTCAACGCCGGCCAGGATATTAGCGGGATCGCCTCGGTTGCGAGTTTCTTTATCAGCCGTATCGATACCGAGGTGGATGCGCGGCTTGAGGCAAAGCTGGCTGCAACCACCGATCCGAACCTCCGTGAACGCTATCAGGCTGTGATGGGAAAGGTTGCCATTGCCAATGCGAAAATGGCCTATCTCAAATTCCAGGAGATCATTCAATCAGCCGCGTTTGTAAAACTCAAAGGGCATGGGGCATCGGCGCAACGGCTTCTTTGGGCCAGCACCAGCACAAAAAACAAGGCCTACCCCGTCCTCTATTACGCGGAAGAGCTGATCGGAAAAGATACGGTGAACACCCTTCCTGTGGCCACCTTTGACGCCTTTCGCGACCATGGCAAGGTTGCCAGTCGATTGGACACCGGTATTGAAGAGGCCAAGGAAACATTAAAGAAGGTGGCTGATTGTGGCATCGATCTACAAGACGTTACCAAAAAACTATCGAACGATGGCGTTACCCTTTTTGCTAACGCCTTTGACCAACTGATGGCCACCCTGCATGATCGGCGTAAAAAACAACGCGGCTGGGAGGCCGATTTTCTTTCCTTGTCATTAGGGGCCACTACGCCTCTGGTTGAAAAGGCCATGACAAAAATAAAACAGGAGCGGATTCTCCCCCGACTCTCACGCAAAGACCCAAAGGTGTGGCAGAGCAATCCGCCTGCCGATATGCCGATCCTTCTTTCCTGGCTTTCCATTATCGAGCAGGAACTTGAAAGCGTGGATCGTGTGAACGCCTTTGTGGATGGTATCCGTCAGAGATTTAAACATGCCGTACTAATCGGCATTGGCGGAAGCAGCATGGCCCCCAAGGCGCTTCGCACGATTTTTGGCAAGCGAGAGGGATTCCCCGATTTATACGTGCTTGATACGATTTTGCCTGAATCGATTGTCGCACTGGAAAAACAGATTGCATTGGAGGAAACTCTATTTATTGTCGCCTCGAAATCTGGCTCCACCATCGAACCGATGACGGGTTGTTATTATTTCTTGCAGCAGGTGACGCGGATCAAGGGTGAACGGGCGGGGGAACACTTTATTGCCATTACCGACCCAGGCTCTCCTTTTGAGCAGTATGCCAAAGAAAATTGGTTTCGTGAGATATTCCATGGCGTCTCTGATATTGGGGGGCGATACTCCGCGCTTTCCAATTTCGGCATGGTGCCCGCGGCCATCATGGGGATTGATATTCGCAAAATGCTCTTAGAGGCCCAAACAATGCGGCTTTTAACCGACCCTTATATCCCGTGCGAACAAAATTCGTGCGCACGGCTTGGCGCGGCGATTGGCCAATTGGCCAAAGAGGGAAAGGACAAGCTGACGTTTATTACCTCTCCTGCACTGCAACCGTTTGAGTTTTGGCTGGAGCAGCTGATTGCCGAATCCACCGGCAAGCAGGGGATGGGCGTTGTTCCGATTGTGGAAACTGCAGAATTAAGAATGAGGAATCAAGAATTAAGATCGGAAGATCGTGTGTTTGTTTATATACGTTATAATAAAGACACCAATAAAAATGAGGATGCAGCCGTTGCTGCCTTAGAGGCGGCCGGTCAGCCGGTGATTCGTGTGCAGGTCAACGATAAGATGGAGATTGGCGGCCAGTTCTTTTTATGGTCAATGGCCACCGCCGTGGCGGGATCCATATTACAGGTGAATCCCTTTGATCAGCCGGACGTTGAAAGCAGCAAGAAAATCACCCGCGCTCTTTTAGAGAGGGCCAATCAAGGGGTAGCCTTACAAGAGGAAAAGCCGATTGTGATCGAAGAGGGGATGACGCTTTATGCCAATCCCACGGTTGCGGGCGGCAACCTAAAAACGGTGCTTGCTGCCCTGATGAATGCCGTCTCACCCAAGGACTATATTGCCATTAACGCCTATCTGCAAGAGACCAATGCAACACATACGGCATTACAGTTCCTTCGGATGCTATTGGGAGAGCGGGCCCATGTGGCTACGACGTTGGGGTATGGCCCGTCCTATCTTCATTCATCGGGCCAACTTCAAAAGGGAGGTTCAAACCGGATTCTGGTCGTCATTCTTTCTTATGATGCTGAGGTTGATCTCTCCATTCCGGGCAAGGCCTTTACGTTTGGCAAGCTGGCCGTGGCCCAGGCAATGGGCGATTTCCAATCGCTTGTTTCCTATGGGCACCCTGTCGTGCGAATTCATTTTTCCACTGATATTCAAAAAGGGTTACAGCGGCTTAGTGAGGCGCTACGAAGTGCATAGACAGCGCATACATCAGTTATTCAATTTCATCGTGTATGGTGTAATGGTATTGGATAGACCTACCGTAACCGCAGGCGGCGTCCCGCCCAACGGAAGCGGCCTGTCCGCCGTGGCCGGTGCCACATGAAAATCGCCGTTGCCTGTGATCACGCCGGGTTTCCTTACAAGGCCACCGTCGTTGCCCTGCTTCGTGAGAGAGGGATGGAGGTATTGGACCTGGGTACCCATTCCACCGATTCGGTGGATTACCCCGATTATGCCGAGGCGATTGGCCGGGCCATTGCCAACAAAGAGGTCGAGCGGGGGATTGTTCTCTGTGGCAGCGGGATCGGCGTCAGCATTGCCGCCAATAAAATAAAGGGCGTTCGCGCCGCCGTCTGCCACGATACCTATTCTGCACGACAAGGGGTAGAGCATAACGACATGAATTTGCTGGCCCTAGGGGCAAGGGTGATTGCTATCGAGAAGGTACCGGAACTGGTGGCTGCATTTCTTGATGCCCGTTTTTCCGGCGAGCCGCGATTTCAAAGGCGCGTCTCAAAGATTGCCGCGTTGGAAGAATCGGAATGATTTTAGCCGGTGACATCGGAGGTACCAAGACGACGCTTGCCCTCTACCGCCGGGAGAAAACGGGGCCAAGGCAGCTTCGTTGCGCCACATTTAAAAACGCCGATTTCGCCAACTTTCACTCCATCCTTAAAACCTTTCTGAAAGACGCCGATTCCGTTCGCGTGGCCTGCTTTGGCGTTGCCGGGCCCGTACAAGACGGGACTTGTAAAATGCTGAATCTCCCCTGGTCTCTTTCCGAAAAAAAAACGGCCAAGGCATTTCAGATTGGCCAGGTTCACTTGATCAATGATCTACAGGCCACGGCATTAGGCATGCTGCATCTTGCCCCCAACGACCAGGTCATCCTCAATAGAGGTAAGGCGAAGAGCGGCAACCGTGTTGTCCTTGCTATTGGAACCGGGTTGGGAGAGGCCATCCTATGTGAAAAAGGTCAGGAGATGACTCCTATGGCATCGGAAGGCGGACATAGCGATTTTGCGCCGCGCAATGAGATGGAGATTGCCCTCCTGCGGTTTCTTGCAAAGAAATATGACCACGTCAGCTACGAGCGGATTTTATCCGGTCCAGGTCTGCTGAACCTTTATGCCTTCCTGGTGGAGTCGGGATACGCAGAGCCTCCCGACATGGCCAAGTATCGCCATAAACAAGGCCCCAGCGAGGCGATTACCACATTGGGGTTAGGCCAAACGTCGCCACTCTGTTCAAAGGCCCTGCATCTCTTTGCATCGCTTCTGGGCGCTGAGGCGGGGAATCTGGCGTTAAAGGCGGCGGCATGGGGGGGCGTCTACATCGGCGGCGGGATTGCGCCAAAGATCATCAAGAAACTTTTGGATGGCGCTTTTATGGAGGCCTTTATCCAGAAGGGACGCTATGCCCATCTGATGAAAGAAATTCCCGTCGTGGTCGCAATGAACCCAGAAGCCGCATTGATGGGCGCGGCGCATTATGCGTGCTTAAGCGCCCCCTGAACCATTGACCTGCATTTATAAAGGTCAACGGCGTAACTTCCTAGTCTACTTTTTTAAGGGTACCTCTAAAAACCATACAAGCAGCCTCCGATGTCATTTCGAGCGGAGCTAGAAATCTCTGTAAAACATAGATACAAGATATCTCCCTCCAGTCGATATGACAAAATTGGGTTACAAAGTAGGCTTTTAGAGGTGCCCTTAAGAAACTGCCTCACAGGGGATTAATCGGCCCCTGGCCATGGCCGATGGGAAGGCCTGCGCGGATCGCTTCCGTCACATAGAATTTTGCCTGTTCTATGGCGTCCTGTAATTTCTTCCCGCGGGCAAGCAAGGCTGCAATGGCGGCAGAATAGACACAGCCAGTGCCGTGCGTGTGGCGCGAGGCAATATATTCCGTCTTAAATGGGATTGTTTTTTTGCCGTCATAAAGTACGTCCACTCCAGGACTTTCTTGTAAATGGCCCCCCTTGATCAGAACGGCCCGACACCCCTGCTTAAAAATTATTTTTGCCGCCTTTTCCGCATCGGCAAGGGATTGAATTTTGATTCCGGATAGCCGTTCAGCCTCGTCAATATTGGGTGTCACCAGATAGGCCAATGGAATGAGGTCGGATTGAACCAGGCGAATTGCAGAGGGACTTAAGAGCGGGTATTTGTTCTTTGAATCAATCACCGGATCAACAACCAGATATTTTATCTTTTGAGCCTTTAAGAGACGAGAGACAAGCCTCACCACTTTCGGGGATGAAAGCATGCCGGTCTTGACGGCCGATATCGTAAAGTCATCAAAGACGGCATTGATCTGTGCCTCAATCACCGACAGGGGCAATTCAAAAACAGATAGTACGCCCTTGGTGTTTTGAGCGGTAATCGCCGTCAAGGCGGTTACGGCAAAGGCGCCGTTCATGGAGATGGCCTTGATATCGGCCTGAATTCCCGCGCCGCCTCCCGAATCGGAACCCGCAATGGTAAGGACTTGGGGTGGCAATGCTCGATTCGGGAGGGCCACTTCCAGTGGTAAGATCGAGGGCATTATGTCGTTTTCCCTCCAGGAATCGGCACACGAATGCGGAGTCTGTCTTTTACCTCTTGATAGATCGGAAGATTGACTTCCTCGGCAACTTCCAATGTCACCGCAAGGCTGTACCGGATTGGTTCGGTTATCTTTCCGGCATCGGCGCGACAGTTTACCTTGATGGCGATATTTTCTCCGTCATAGAAGTCTACTGCCTTTTCACCTTCCAGTACTTCATGTTGAATGGTTCCCCGTTGTACCGCATGGCGGTCTGCACAAACTCTGCCTAGTGCGAGATTATTCTTTGGATCAAACCATAAATGGGCAATCCGGTAATTCTGGCGCACACAATTCACCGGAGTTAACCAAGCAAGAGTGACTGTCAAACGCCGCTTTTCTGTGACTGCTGAGAGGCTTGGTGGAAGTGGAAAGAGGAATTCCTCCCCCTCACCATCCTTGAGTTGACCCACCCCCAAGACAGTGATGCGCTGATCAGTACAAGCTATTACCTTCGCCACATTAGCCGATCCATATCCGAGAAACCGACTAACATAATCCGTGAGCGCTCGGCGCGATGGATTTTGCAGAATTGACTCGTAAAATCTTCCTGCATCTGTCCAATCCGCACCATGAACAAGAAGCGTTTTTAGCAAGACCACGTCATATTCTGGAAGTAATTTATCTCCTCCCGGCTGCATGCGAAGCTTGTTGATAACATCAAGGAGAAAGGCTGCCCAACGCGAGGCCAGCGCTGTAGAATTACTTGTGCCCCGCGCGTGGAGTGTCCTGTCCAATTCGCCAGACGTCCCCGGTGAAGCCACGCGCTGCCCGGGGGGACGGTTAAAAGTGGTGGTTTTCAAAATAACGTTGGTATGGGTCTCTAACTTTTCTTCGTAAAGGAATTGTCTGCCGCCCGGCAGAAGAATATCGGGTTTAATGGTTCGTCGGTACCCCGGCCCTTGAGCACTAATCGTGCTTGGAAGCCCCGCCTGAACGAAGGGATCAATGAGGTTAGGAGCATATACAACTTTGGAGGCATCGGCGTGACTGGTAGCAACTGTTATGCCGTTAAATGTCTCGGCTGGTGACAGAATGCGACGATGTCGGGTATCCGCAGCGATGGCCTCAATCACCGCCTTTTGACGACCCTCTGAGCTCAGTTTCTGGAGGTCATTTCTTTGGACTTGCAGATCAATATTATGAAAATGGTTTCCTGCACTGACCACAAATAGTACGTTGTATTTCCACGAGAGCCAATCTAGCAACCGTGCCCAGGAACTCATTCCACGATCAAAGGGCCTGGAAGGGTCACACACCGACAGGTTGATTATGCGAACACTCGGTGCTACGGGCGGTTCTCCACCCTCGGTTTCGTATAATCGTCGAACCGCTCGATGCACCAAATCTATCGGCAATATTGTCTCGGGTATGCCTTCATAGAAGTAATTATCAAGGCCGCGTTTAGGTTGCAAGATAGGTCGGACGTATAGAGGTCTTTTTAACGGCCCGCCACCTTCATCCAAGTCACCATGACAGATGAGAGAGGCCATGGCTGTGCCATGAGCACGTTCTCCTGCCTGATAGACAGCTTCGTATCCATCCGGATCATCAACAACCAGGTGCTTATCGAGCAGCCTATGTTTGGTCAAAGGCAGGCCGTCGAATAAGGCAACAACAGGCTCTCCTTGAGGAGTATCTGGCTGTTCTTTTGTGTCGAGGATATCCAACTCCGATGCGTCATCCGGCAGACGAATTGCGCACTGCCCAACGGGTCGTAAGTGCATGATATCCTCGCATTTGATTAAGCTGAAATCCCGAAAATTGGCTGTTTCTGAGAGCAGTTCAGAATATTTTTCAATAGGAATTTTTCCTAAGACACCATGATAGGCAATGTTGGGGATAACGCATTGTTGAACAATTTCACCGCCAAGAGACTCAATTACATGACCGAGATAGTCTCTTGCCTTTTGCTGACGGTCAGGGTTTTCTCGAAACCACAGTTCCACTTCAAAGGGAACCACTTGCTGTCCGTGAGTAATTCTCTCTCTCCAGTTCTCTAAAAGACCTGTGTCGCGAATCCGATCCTCGGCATCCCAAGGCCGGATGGTATGAAGATGAACAAAGGCCTGTTTTAATGGCGCCAAGTTTCTGGGAAACTCTGCATTGGGATTCTGTTGCCAATTGTTAAAGAGGCTCTTTAGTTGCTGAAGAGCGCTCTGATCCGTCATGACAAGGAAGAGTTGGCCATTCAACGGTTTCTGCGACTCGTAATCTTTATCTCCATCTCCATTTATAAATAAATTCAACTGCCTCTTCGGCTTCTTTTCGCGTTCAAAACCATGTTCGGGAACAATGTCATCAATCTCAAACTCTCCAAGCCACTCCAGCCCATTGACCTTTTTTACGGCCTTGATGAAATTCTGTATCGGGCCAATGGTTTCAAGAACCAAGACCGATTCCGGCTGAAGGCCAAGTGAGTTACCCTGAAGGGCAAGGCGTTGTTGGTCCATTGCCTGTTGAAGACGTTGGAATTGTGGCGCCAACCTTTCGGCTTGCTGCTGTGCGCTCGGTAGTCGAATCTCACTCCCGCGGCCATAACGCCTTGCGCGTTCGGCATGCCTCGGTTCTGGGAAGATCAGGAGAGGATGTTCGGCCATGTTTATTGGCCTTCCCCTTTAGCCTCTTGACCCTTCAGTATGAACCGCTTTTCCCATTGGTTAAGACAATGTACTGTAATTGTCTTGGCGTCAGATCCAGGCTGGTTCAATGTGATTCGCCGCAGCACATCGGCCCCAAAGTCCTCAACCTCGGCAAAACTCAGACCTTTCAGCCGCTGCGCCAGACTGCGAGGCGATAGGCCAAGGGTTTGCTTTGTACGCTCCTCGAACCTCTGAAACCACTGCTCGATCTGGCCCTGCTTCGGAATGGGCAGTTCCAACCGAATTTGGAACCGTCGCCATACTGCTCGGTCAAGCAGTTCGGGGTGGTTACTAGCCGTCACGACGACCACGTAACTTGGAAGCGTGTCAATCTGTAATAATAGCGAGCTGACAACACGCTTGATTTCACCGGTCTCGTGAATGTCCCCCCTCTCCTTTCCGATTGCGTCGAATTCATCGAAAAACAACACGCATTGACGCGCACGCGCGTATTCAAAGACCTGTCCAATCCGTTGCGCCGTTTCACCAAGATAGCTTCCAATAATGGCCTCATAACGAACAACCAAAAATGGTGCATTCAATGCATAGGCAATCGCCTCTGCGAGAGATGTCTTACCGTTCCCGGGAGGCCCGGCAAGCAGTACCCGGTTACGAGGCTCCAGATTATGTGATCTCAGCAGATCAGCGCGGTGCTGTTCCTCCACCATTTCGCGAATGGCCTGCTCTGCTTCGGTGGGCAGGATCAGGTCTTCGGTGCCTCGTCTAGGAATGATCTCCGCTACAAGCGAGCCTGCAAGCAGCCGTGTGGGCGGTGTAAGGGACGGCCTTAACCGTCCATTACTATCTTGCTGAAGCTGGGCAATGAGCCGATCGGCCAAAACGGTGTGATTTTTTGCCCGCTCATCAGCAGCCATCGCTTCCACTGTTTTCTGAAGCTGAGCCTGATCGCCTCGTGTACCAGCCCTCACCAAGTTCAGTATTAAATCTGCTCGTGCCATGTTTGTTGTCCTTAGAAACGCATTCGGAAGAAACGAGGATATGCCTTCTGATATTATAACCACCCCATCAACCGAATAATAGGGTGAGAGGGTCGTGTGGTCAGAGGATAATGACACCCGAATTTCCACAGCGACCAGCGGGAGCTGTTGTTCGCCCCCCG
>SBBA01000032.1 GCA_005239925.1 Candidatus Troglogloeales bacterium
CCGGTGCCGGTTTCATTTGCCCTTCGGGACGAAATTGCTGCGGCCGCAGCAGAAGGCAATACCCCTCCGCCACGGCAGGAAGATTTTAACCCCCATGCGGATTGACGTTTCAACGCTACTCCCTCATTTTCTGCCTGTCCGGAGGGGTTAGGGTAGGCCCCCCCCGAAATGGTAACGAAATCCAGCCATGATGGAAGGCACAGAGACATCCAAATTTCCTAATGGTGTGGAAATCTTCGGGAACCACAAATATTGTGCATCTATGGCTACTCCAAGTTTCTCCGGTAGAAATGTAGGAAAGAACTGGAAACCTACCAACAATTCAAAACCCCATTTATTCTCATCTGTTTCCATACCCGGTCTTACTTCAGAGATATTGGCATAGAGAGGGCCTGCTCCGATATACGCATCCCTTGTTGCATTGGCATCTCTTGCATTCTGGACAAAAAAATATTTTGGAACAATGCCATACCGTATCATTTGAACAACTTCCCCTTCTTGATGAGGTGTATCTAACGGAGACCAAAAAGAGTAATTTGCATCGGGAATTGGGATTTGAACGGCCCAATCGGAGTTTAGCCGATATTCATAGGCGAACTTTGTGCTCCCTAATGGAGCTATATTTCTTAAACCAGCCTCATGGGCATTCTGAAAACTTACGACACTACCCGAAAAACTTATCGAATGTGGGCCACGTGCGTAAACGAGCACAGGAGACAAAAGAAGTAAAATAAAGGAAACGCAAAGGCCTACGCGATAGCAAGTTACTTTTTTCAAGGTTCTTATTCTTTACAAGCTTACTTTACCGCCAACACAAGCTTGTCCTTTTTCCCAGGGTTTTTTACACCTTTTATAGCCTTCAATAAGCGACCCTCCTGCTGCAGCCATACCCGTCGCAACCTTGGCGCTAACAGCAACCTTTACCGTTGTAGCCGGTATTACACATATCTGAGGAATACTCACAGCTGCCTTAATCGCAGGCACTAAAGCAGGCGCATAGGCTGCCACAGCAACCCCGATAGCTACAGCAAGAACAACAGTTGCAACTATTGAAAGCTCTTTCTGGTGCTTCTTGGCCCACTTGCTAAGCTTCGACTTCATCCTTTGTGAAGCGAGGGTGGATTGTTGTTCTTCCATCCCCGGAGAGAAACGAAGCCCAGTAAGAATACCCCCTGATGGATCAAATTGAAGACTTGCAAGTTTATGTGTTGTCGGAGTCGTTTCAACCAGCGTGAGGCTCTTATCCGATCCCAGCGTAAAATGGCTAATGGTACTATCGTCATTTGAGACATAGATAAATTTCTCCTGTGGCCCTGCCGCAATAGCCAATGGCTTTGGCCCCGTTGAGATGGTTTGAAGTGCGGTCAACGTACCGTCTCCCAAGATTGAGAAGGAGGAAAGCGTATTAGCCCCTTGATTTACGACCAGCAAGATGCGGGAAGACTGAAGCAGAAAAATGGCTATGGGGTGAGCGCCAGTTGCGACGCGCTGAATCTCTTTGAGAGTCCCATCTGATGATACCTGTTGAACGGTAAGAGATTCCTCTTGCGAGTTGAGAAAATAAATATTACCTGTGTCGGAGTCACGCGCTACGGTTGTCTGGTCTGTGCCTGCAGGAAGAGTAATTGGCTTCATCGAACCATCGTTACTTCGAATAAACGTTTTCAATTCAAAGCCATCTTCCTTATCCTCCTGTCCTTTTTTAAAAAGAAAACCAAGACTGCCCCCACTCGTAAAGGTTCCGATGGAGCCATTTCCTCCCTGTCCCATCTGAACCGAATTGAGCTGGTACAATGCACCTGTTTCTATATCAATTGAAAAGAGTCCCATCCTTCCATTCCCGTCCCCTTCTGTTTGCTCCGCTTTAGCTAAACGGCTTTTTTGATTTTCCTTCTGATCTTCCTTGGGAATGTCTTCAACTACCGGCATAATAAGGCCAATATTCACTGGGGCCTCATTGGCATCCAAAGGAAACATAAGCGGTGTAGTATCCAGATTTGCGATTACTGTATTGGTTTCCATAGCGGAACTAACAACCATGCTTTCGGAACTCTTTATTCCAGATTCCAAACCAACTATTTCAACCTCTATCTGCCTGCTTCCCTCTGGAAGAGGAAGCGTGAGAGTCTCTTCTGACTCCGGTTTATAATAGGCAAATGGCTTCAGCATGAGATTCGAAGTAGTCAGTGTCTTGGAGTAGAGAAGCGTCTTTTCTTGCCCCTTTTGAAGGCCGATATCCCTGTTATTTGGGTAAGCCATGACATTAAGGGTAAGGCCGCTCTCTTTACCATCAATACTTAAAGAGGCGATAGATTCCTCAAATCCTGAAACATGGAGTTTGAAACTGGATGGCGGTGTTGTGGAAGGTTGAGAAGAGGCGGGAGGCGAATCGGGTAATGTAGTTACCCTCCCCCGCATTTTCACCGCAGGCGGCTACGAAAAGGGAAATGGCAATAGCGACAAACCGGCTTAAAAAAGGTTGAGACACGGATCTTTGTTCCATGGGGGCCTCCTTATTTTAGGTTAAGTCACATATCGGATGGTAGCACATGCTACGCTTTTAAACACGCTTTGTCAATAGCATGAATAGTGCTACCCTGAACAGGGCTATGTCATGAAATAAAAAAGTCATGAGCACAGCCATTATTATAAAACTGCAATCTGGCAGATCCCTCGTGACAGACAAATGAATCGCCTCGTTTTTTACCTGCGCTAAGGGATTGCATTTCAAAATGGGCCATGAAATAATGCGGAAAAATCATCCTGAATCATTCATGAATCCCTCTTCATAACCCCGATGCCCATCCCCTTTGACACCATCATGCACCTCTTGAAGAAAGAGGTGGCGCAATTGAAAGAGCCTGCCGTGGGGGTTATTGCCAAGAAGACAGGCGATCCCTTTTGCGTACTCATTTCCTGTCTCTTAAGCCTTCGGACAAGGGATGAGGTGACCGATGCCGCCTCGCACCGACTCTTTGAACTGGCCCAAACACCCTCAAAGATGCTGACCTTAAAGCAGGATCAAATTGAGAAGGCCATTTATCCCGTCTCGTTTTATCGAAACAAGTCCAACCAGATTCTTTCTATTGCAGAGGCCCTAATGCAAAAGTATGAGGGTACAGTGCCATCCACGCTCCCTGAACTATTGGCATTACCCGGCGTGGGCCGCAAGACAGCCAATCTGGTTGTCACCGTTGCCTTTAACAAGCCGGGCATTTGCGTGGACACCCATGTTCATCGGATATCCAACCGTATTGGATATATTAAGACAAAAACGCCGGAAGAGAGTGAAATGGCGTTGCGTGCAAAACTTCCCAAAAAATACTGGATTACCTATAACGATATTTTGGTGCCATATGGACAGTTTATTTGTCGGCCCATCTCGCCATTTTGCAGTCGATGTGCGATTCGGTCCTATTGCCACCGGGTAGGTGTAACAACATCTCGGTGAAATGAAACGTCTGTTAATTGACAAACATATTGATACCGTATATAGTATCATGAGTGTCTACTTCGAAAACGAAGATTGTCCTGGATACGAACGTTCTTTTTGCCGGTCTTTACTCTTCAAAAGGGGCCTCTTTCAAACTCTTGCTGGCCATTGAGGAAGAGCGATTAAAAATCGTTCTATCCACCGCGTTGCTCTTTGAATATGAAGAAATTTTAAAAAGAAATAAAAAGGTTCTGGGTCTTTCTATCCGAGAGGTTGAAGGCATACTTAACACGCTTTGCCTGCAGAGCGAGCATCAAAAGATATTTTTCCTTTGGCGCCCTCGCCTGCCCGATCCAAAAGACGACCATATATTGGAATTGGCTATTGCTGCTGACGTAAAGCAGATCGTTACCTATAATGTAAAAGACTTCAAAGGGAGCGATCTTTTTGGTATAAACGTATTAACGCCCAAAAAATTAATGGAGAAAATACAATGAGCGCATTAAGCCTGCGATTGCCTGAATCGATACATCGCCACATTAAAGAAATTGCGACAAAAGAAGGTGTATCGATCAATCAATTTATTTCATCGGCGGTATCAGAGAAAGTTTCTGCCTTGATGACCGAGGACTATTTAATCGCCAGGGCCCGGCGAGCAGTCAAGGGAGATTTGAGTAAAATATTGGCAAAAGTCCCAAGCCGTAAGCCAATTGCTGGCGATGAATTATAGGGCACCTCTAAAAACCGTAGCGAGCGACTCAAATGCAAGGCGCACGGAGCACAGGAACCGCAATGGTCGCAGTGTACATGAGGATTCCGAGCACCGCGCAACGCAGCAGTTGGGTCGCGCAGTAGGTTTTTAGAGGTGCCCTTATAGACTCTCTGTGGATAACATCACTACTTTTTGCGTAGATAATTTTTAGCGCAACGATATCCGGCATGCCCAGACCGACCAACGGGAGAGATCCACTCGCCTCCGCCCGTCGGCGGAACGAGGATATTCCTTACTCCCCTATAATCTTGATTAAGACCCGTTTTTTGCGACGGCCATCAAACTCGCCGTAGAAAATCTGCTCCCAGGGGCCAAAATCGAGCTTACCACCGGTAATGGCCACGACGACCTCGCGGCCCATTACCTGCCGCTTGATATGGGCATCGGCGTTATCCTCGCCGGTGTCGTTGTGCCGGTATTGCGAGACCGGCTCATGGGGCGCCAGCTTTTCCAGGAAGGCGTCGTAATCGAAAAGGAGGCCCGGCTCATCGTCATTGATATAAACTGATGCCGAGATGTGCATCGCGTTAACCAAGCAAAGCCCTTCCCGAATACCGCTCTTTTTTAAGGCCGCCGCAACATGAGGCGTAATGTTGATATAATCGCGACGGTTTTTTGTCTCAAACCAAAGTTCTTCCCGGTACGTTTTCATTTGGAAAGGGATTCAATAGATGTTGTGATAACCGTTGCCCGGTTATTCACGACATCTAAGAACCCAGGGCCGATTTTATAAACCTGTCTTTCTTGTTCCGGTGTTGTCACGGTTAACGGTCCGGTCAGAAGGGTTGAGATAATTGGGGCATGATAGGCCAAGACGCCAAAACTACCCGCGCCACCGGGGACAATGATGGAGACCACCTCTCCAGAGAAAAAGACCGACTGTGGCGTTACAATGGTGAGGTGATAGGTGTTCATTTCTTGAGCCGTTCTGCCTTTTCCTGTGCCTCTTCAATGGTGCCCACCATGTAAAACGCCTGCTCCGGAAGGGCATCCAATTCGCCACTGAGGATCATTTTAAATCCGCGGATGGAATCGGCCAATTTGACATATTTCCCCGGCGCGCCGGTAAAGACCTCCGCTACAAAAAACGGCTGCGAAAGAAACCGCTGTATCTTTCTGGCCCGTTGCACGGTAAGCCGATCTTCATCCGATAACTCATCCATACCCAAGATGGCAATGATATCCTGCAAGTCCTTGTATTTCTGCAAGGTTCCCTGAACCTTTCGAGCCACCTGATAATGCTCTTCGCCAAGGATATTGGGATCCATCAATCGCGACGTGGAATCCAGAGGATCCACCGCAGGGTAAATCCCCAATTCGGCAATTTGCCGAGATAGTACCGTAGTGGCATCCAAATGGGCAAACGTTGTGGCTGGCGCCGGATCGGTTAAGTCGTCAGCAGGCACATAAATCGCCTGCACCGAGGTAATTGATCCTTTCGTTGTAGAGGTAATTCGTTCTTGCAATGCCCCCATCTCAGTGGCCAGCGAGGGCTGATACCCTACCGCCGAAGGCATTCGGCCCAGCAGTGCCGAAACCTCCGACCCTGCTTGGACAAATCGAAAGACGTTGTCAATAAAGAGCAGGACGTCCTGGTGTTTTTCATCCCGGAAATATTCCGCCATAGTCAGCCCCGTCAGCGCGACACGCAAGCGGGACCCCGGCGGCTCGTTCATTTGGCCAAACACCAGAACGGTTTTATCCAGAACACCGGATTCGATCATTTCGGCATACAGATCGTTTCCCTCGCGGGTTCGCTCACCTACGCCGGAGAAAACCGAATAGCCGCCATGTTCTGCGGC